>NZ_JANFZX010000048.1:0-22115 GCF_024461615.1 Anaerotruncus sp. DFI.9.16 | reverse complement strand
CGGGGCCCCGCCCCGTCCCCGTGTTTTTCGCCGCGCTAAAAAGGGCCCGTCCGCACGGACGGGCCCCGGCAGGCGGAAACGGTTCAATTTTGCGCCGCGCGATTGCGCCGCGCCGCAAAAAATGGTAAAATAGCCCCATGGCTCCGACAAGGCGCGCGCCGCGGCCCGGATGGGAAACGCCCGCGCTATTTTTTCCCGGCGGCCGGGTAGGCGATGCGGGCCTCGGAATTCTGGATGAGGTTGAGAAGGGACGAGGCGAAGAGCGGGTAGTCCCGCGAGAGCGCCTCGGTGGTGACGTAGAGCGGGTCCACGTTGGGGATGCGCTCCATGTCCACGGCGGGATCGCCCTTGGCGATCGAATAGGCGTTCGCGCTGCACACCTGCATGGCGGCGTCGGCGTACTGCTGGGCGACGGTGTCGGGCACGGTGAACATCGCGCTCTGATTGCGCGGGTTGGCCCCGTAGACCAGCCGGAACATCCGGTAGACCGCGAGCATCAGAAAAGAGGACACCTCGTTGACAAGCGGCTTGCACGCGCTGCGCGAAAGCATGTCGAAGAGGATGTTGAGCGAGTTGGCGATCAGCTTTTTATTGAGGACGGGGAGCACGCCCGATTTGAAGACGTTCTCCTTGCCGACGCTGTCCGGTTCCGGGATATCCTCGACCGTCAGCTTGGAGCCGGTGCGGTCGGGGGAGCGGCCGAGCATATAGTCGCAGGAAACGCCGTAAAAATCGGCGCAGCGGATGAGGAAATCCAGCCCGCATTCGCGGATGCCCTTCTCGTAATGGGAGAGCAGCGCCTGCGAAATCCCGAGCTTGGATGCCGCGAGCTTCTGGCTGATGCCGCGCTCCTTGCGCAGTAAGGTCAGGACCCTTGGAAAGTCAGCGTTCATTTGTCAATACCCCTCAAGAACCTTTTTTATCTATCTCTCAGGACCCGTGGAGGTCCCGGAAAAGGCCTTTTACGTACTGTAAATTATATAATAACCAAAACCTTTTGTAAATAGGGCATGTCGAGAAAATGAAAGTTTTGTGAAAAAAAGTCAAAAAGGGGCGTTTCGTTTATGCTAACATACAAAATCCATCTGCTCCGGCACGGCCTGACTCGGGCGAATCTCGAGGGGCGCTACATCGGACGCACCGACCTGCCGCTCTGTCCCGAGGGGCGGGCGCAGCTGGAAAAGCTGCGGGACACCTGCGAGTACCCGTGGGCGGAGCGGGTGTATGCAAGCCCGCTGCTGCGCGCGCGGCAGACGGCGGAGCTGCTCTACCCGGGCCGCCCGCTCGAACCGCTGGACAAGCTGCGGGAGCTCGACTTCGGGGCGTTCGAGAACCGGACGATCACCGACCTCGAGCAGGACCCCGCCTTCCGGGCGTGGATCGCGGCCCCCGCCGGGGCCGCCCCGCCGCAGGGGGAGAGCGCGGCGGCGCTCCTGGGGCGCGCCGTCGAGGCGGTGGCGTACATCTTCGCCCGGATGATGGAGGAGCGCGTGACCTCGGTGGCGGTCGTGACGCACGGCGCGCTCATCATGAACCTGCTGGCCGCGATGGGATTGCCCGAGCGGGAGGCGGTGCGCTGGAACGCGGGCCCCGGCGAGGGGTACACGCTGCTGCTCTCCGCGCAGATGTGGATGCGCGACCAGAAGTTCGAGGTCTACGAGCAGATCCCCTATCCGTCCGGACAGGGGGACAATTCCGACGAATAAGCAGACCGTTTTTTGGTGGACTTTTTACATTTTCGTGCTAGAATGTACATAATATCGTTACAAGGAGAAGGTACGCTATGAATCTGAACCTCTGTGTGCTCGAGGGCGACGGCATCGGCCCCGAGATTGTCAAGGAAGCCGTCCGGGTGCTGCGCGCCGTCTGCGGCGCGCGCGGCGTCGGGCTCAGCCTCGATTACGCGCTGCTCGGCGGCGCGGCCATCGACCGGACCGGCGTCCCGCTGCCCGACGAGACGGTGGAGAAGTGCCGCGCGGCCCAGGCCGTGCTGCTCGGCGCGGTGGGCGGCCCCAAGTGGGACAGCCTCCCCTCCGGGCTGCGCCCCGAAAAGGGCCTGCTCGGCATCCGGTCGGCGCTCGGCCTCTACGCCAACCTGCGCCCCGCCACCATCTTCCCGGCGCTCAGGGCCGCCTCCCCCCTCAGGGACGAGATCGTCGGCGCCGGGGTGGACATCATGGTGGTGCGCGAGCTCACGGGGGACGTCTATTTCGGCGAGCACAGCCGCTTTGAACGGGACGGGGTCCTCCACGGCAGGGACATCATGGGCTACAGCGTGCCCGAGATCGAGCGGATCGCAAGGGTCGCGTTCGGCCTGGCGCGCAGGCGGGACCGCCGCGTGACCTCGGTGGACAAGGCGAACGTGCTGGAGACCTCGCGCGTCTGGCGGGAGACGGTCACCCGCGTGGCGGAGGAGTTCCCCGACGTGGCGCTCACCCACCTCTATGTGGACAACGCCGCCATGCAGCTCGTGCGCGACCCCGCGCAGTTCGACGTGCTCGTGACCGGCAACCTCTTCGGGGACATCCTCTCGGACGAGGCGTCGATGATCTCCGGCTCGATCGGCATGCTCGCCTCCGCGAGCCTCGGGGACGGCCCTTTCGGCCTCTACGAGCCGATCCACGGCAGCGCGCCCGACATCGCGGGGCAGGGGAAGGCCAATCCGCTGGCGACCATCCTCTCGGCGGCGATGATGCTGCGCTACACCTTCGACCTGCCCGAACTTGCGGGCGCGGTCGAACAGGCGGTCTCCGACGCGCTGGGGACGGCGCGCACCCCCGACATCCGGGGGGACGGGCTGCCGGTGTGGACGACCGAACAGATGGGCGGCTTCGTCGCCCAGAGGGCCGCCGAACTGCTCGCGTGAGCGGATGGAAAAATTTGCGCCGGACCGCGTGAAAACGGGCCGTTCGGCGCACCTTATGAACGGCAATCAGTAATCCGCCGCGGGACGACTCCCGCAGGGAGGGATACCAATGGGACTTTTCAGGGCGCTCAAGACCAACGCCAGGCGGGCTTTGGCGGGCAGCTGGGGCAGGGCGATCGGCATCATGCTGATCTCCGTGATCCCCGGGGTGCTGATCAACCTGCTGGAATACGGCATCCGCGAGGTGAGCGGCGTGTCGGAATTCGTCAACCGCTCGGGCACGGGCAACGCCTTCCGGGCGGCGGCGAACATCGCCCCCGCCTCCATCGCGATCACGCTGCTCGTGTCGCTGCTCGTCTTTTTCATCATGACCCCGCTGCAGCAGGGGATCATCCGCTGGTACTACCGCCGCACGGGCGGCGAGCGGGACGGCGTAACGGGCATTTTCCACTACTTTGAGACGGCCGCCGGGTATTTCCGCGCGCTCTGGCTCAACTTCCTCATCGGGCTCCGGATGCTCCTTTGGACCCTCCTGCTGACCGTCCCGCTCGTCCTGCTGACAGGGCTGCTCTCCGTCGCGGGCGGAGCCGGCCGCGCCACCCGGACCTTCGCCATGCTGCTCATGTTCGTCTGGATGGTGATCGCCTGCGTCGTGATCGTCATCGTCGGGCTGCGCTATTTCCTCGCCCCCTACCTGCTCGCCGAGCACCCCGACTACAAGGCGCGCGCGGTCATCCGGGAGGGCGTGAAGCTGGTGCGCGGCTACAAGGGGAGCGTCTTCCTCTTCGCCCTCTCCTTCATCCTCTGGTACCTGCCGTCGCTGCTGGCGGCACTGCTCGTCCTCTTTATCCCTTTCTCCGATCCCTTCTACCTTTTCCAGGTCACGGGCCTGCTTCTGCTTCTGATGCTCGCCCAGCTGGGGATCTGCTTCTATCTGGTGCCCTACCAGAGCGCCTCCCTCGCGATGTACGCGCGCTACCTCATCCAGACGGGGGAGAGCGGCGGCGTGGACGAGTATGGGGACTCCACCCGGGAATACAAGCCGGAGATCGACCGCTACCTGGAGGCGCAGGCCTCCCGGGCGCCCGCGGAAGAACCGCCCGCGCCGCGGCCGGGCGGGGAGGAAACCGGCGGTTCCGGACCGGAGGGGGAAGCGTCCGTCTAACCGGTCACAAATCGAAAGAAAGAGAAAAGCACAGGACCTAATGTCCTGTGCTTTTTTCTGTTTCCCAAAAAGACTACTTCTTCTCTTCCCACACATTCAACGCAGCTATTTTGCGTCAGACAACTGATTGATGCACTCGGCGCAGACGTTTCTTCCCTTGAAGCTGACGACATTCGTCGCGCTGTTGCAGAAGATGCACGCGGGCTCATATTTCTTCAGGATAATATGGTTGCCATCCACGTAGATCTCAAGGGAATCCTTTTCATTAATGTCTAAAGTGCGGCGCAACTCAATTGGAAGAACGATGCGTCCCAGCTCGTCGACTTTGCGGACGATACCGGTAGATTTCATTTATACACCCCCTATCCGGCAAAAATGCCTTTAACTAACAATATAACGTATTTTTGTAAAATTGTAAACGAATTTGTGAAAAATGCGTCAATATTTGTCATGAATAACGAAACATAAAAGAATAAACTGTATAATATATATATACGGAACCGATAGGGGGTGGCCGGGTATGATGAACGTCATTTTTGCAGGAATCATTCTCTTTTCCTTCGTTTTCGCCGCGCTGACCGGCCGGATGCCCCAGCTTTCCGAAGCCGCCATGGGGCAGGCGGGAGAGGCAGTCACGCTGGTGCTCTCCCTCACCGGAATGCTCTGTCTGTGGAGCGGGCTTATGAAGATTGCACAGGAGTCGGGCCTCACCGAATTGCTCTCCCGCCTGCTCTCTCCGGTCACAAAACGCCTTTTCAAGGGTCTGCGCCCCAACGGCGAGGCGGTGAACGCCATCACCATGAACCTCATCGCGAACTTCCTCGGCCTCGGTAACGCGGCCACCCCGCTGGGCATCCGCGCGATGTGCGAGATGGCCAAAGAACAGCGCGCCGACGGCGCCGCGACAAACGATATGGCGATGTTCGTCGTCGTCAACACCGCCTCGATCCAGCTCATCCCCGCCACCACGGCGATGCTTCGCATGCAGGCGGGCTCCGCCGCGCCGCTGGACATCCTGCCCGCCACCTGGATCGCATCGGTCGGCTCGGTGGCCGCGGGCATCGTGATGGCGGGGCTGCTCGCGTCCCTCTGGAGGAAACGGCCGTGACCGCGGTCGGCGTCTGGATGGTCCCGCTCGCCATCGCCGGGATCGTCGGGTTCGGGCTTCTGCGCGGCGTCAAGGTATTCGACCTCTTCGTCGAGGGCGCGAAGGAGGGGCTCACGACCGCCGTCAGCATCCTGCCCGCCCTTGTGGCGCTCGTCGTCGCCGTCGGCATGTTCAAGGCCAGCGGCGGCCTCGATCTGCTCTCCTTTGCCCTCGAGCCGATCGGAAAGCTGCTCGGCCTGCCCCGCGAGGTCATCCCCCTTTCACTCATCCGCCCCATTTCGGGCAGCGGCGCCATGGCGATCTTCAACGACATCCTCCGCAGCCACGGCCCAGACAGCCTCGCCGGCCGCATCGCCAGCGTCATGATGGGCTCCACGGAAACCACCTTCTATACCATCGCCGTCTATTACGGCGCGGCGGGCATCAAAAATACCCGGCATACCATCCCCGCCGCCCTCAGCGCGGATATTTCCGGGTTCTTTCTTTCGGCGCTTGCTGTGAAGATCCTTTTTTATTGAGCTTTCGCTCAGAGGACTTCGCGCCCCTCCGGGGCGCTTCAGATGTGCCGCTCAGGGAGCGGCGGAGCTTGTCGGCTGCCCGCCGACAGGGGGCTTCCTTAGGTTTGCCGCTCGGGGAGCGGCAGAGGTTGTCGGTGGCCGACCGACGGCGGGCTTAGATTTGCCGCTCGGGGAGCGGCAGAGCTTGTCGGTAGTCGACCGACAGCGAGTTCCTTTCTTGCTTGCCCAAGAAAGGAACCAAAGAAGGGCACGAGGGGCTGCGCCCCTGCGACCCCCACGCCGCCTCCGGTTGGCCTGCGGCCAAAGTCGGCGGCGCCCTGTCACGGATGAGCGGACGAGTTTACCGCATCCCGCCAGCCGCCGCGCCGCGGGCGCAATGCCTCTGCCGGCGAGTCTCCGGAACCGTACCGGGGGTGCTTCTGGGGAGACACGGCCGCTGACGGTGGGCGCGCGGCGGCCACAGGGCGGAAAACAACGCCCCGCAGGGACGTTCGCGCGCTTTGCGCGCGTGCGCGGCTTCGCCGCGCAGTTTTCCGCCCAACCTTGCGGGCCACGCCGCGCTATATCAAAGGAGCCGCCTCTCGGCGGCTCCTTTACGCGTCCTCCGCGCTTTCACTCGATTTGCATAGCTCTTCGGCTTCTCGCAGTGCCTCCCGAAGTTTACGTGTCTGGTCTGCGACGAGTCGTTCATATATGTCCAGTGATTCTGCCGCTTCGCTTGCCGCCTTTAGCATGATGCGGTACATCTTCTGATAGCTGGGCACTGTTACGCCCCCTCTTTGAATAATAACATGTTATTTGACATAAAGTATAACATATCATACGTAAAAATGTCAAGGTATACTTTAAGGCGGGAGGGGTTTTATGAGTGAAGGAAAGTTGCATATTAGCCCCAAGCGCCCCAAGGGAGACGACGGCTATAAAACGTTTTCAATTCGGATTAAGACAGAAACGGTAGAACGGGTTGAAAAGTTGGCCGTAGCGAGTGGAAGATCTCGTAATGAGCTGATTGGCATGTTGCTTGATTATGCATTAGATAATAGTGAGATTACAAAAAACTAAAAGAGCGCCGTCCGGATGGGCGGCGCTCTTTTGCGTTCTGGGATCGTATCTCCCCGAAAGCATGATAGGACGGTCCCGGAGGCTCTCGGGCAGAGGCATTGCGCCCGCGGCGCGGCGGCAGGCGGGATGCTGAACACCTGTCCGTTGATGCGTGGACAGGGCGCCGCCGACTTTGGCCGAAGGCCAACCGGAGGCGGCGCGGGGGTCAAGGGGGCGCAGCCCCTCGTGCCCTTCTTTGGTTCCTTTCTTGGGCAAGCAAGAAAGGAACTCGCCGTCGGTCGACTACCGACAAACTGCGCCGCTCGATGAGCGGCAAATCTAAAACGGCCGTCGGCCGGCCACCGACAAGCTCCGCCGCTCCCCGAGCGGCAAATCCAAAAAACCTATTTCGCCAAAAACCCAATTTTCTTATAGACCTTATCCAGCGTCCGCTGGGAAATCGCCTCGGCGCGCGCGGCGCCCTTCCTGTAACATTCCTCGAGGAAGGCCTTGTCGGCCATATAGCGGTCGAACTGCTCGCGCACGGGGCGGAGGGTCTCTGCGACCGCTTCGCCAACAGCGGTTTTGAAGTCGCCGTAGCCGCGTCCGGCGAACTCCGCCTCGATGGCGGGAAAGTCCCTGCCGGTGACGGCGGAATAGATCGCCAAGAGGTTATTGATGCCGTCCTTGCCCTCGCGGCAGACGACCTCGGCCTCCGAGTCGGTGACGGCGGAGCGGAACTTCTTGACGATCGTCTCGGGCTTGTCGAGGATGCCGATAAAAGCCTTGGGGTTGTCGTCGCTCTTGCTCATCTTTTTGGTGGGCTCCTGAAGGGACATGACTTTGGCGGCGAGCTTGGGGATATAGCCGTCGGGCAGGGTAAAGACGTTGCCGTAAACGCCGTTGAACCGCTGGGCGATGTTGCGCGCAAGCTCGAGGTGCTGCTTCTGGTCGATGCCCACGGGCACGAGGTCGGCCTGATAGAGCAGGATGTCGGCGGCCATGAGCACCGGGTAGGTGAAGAGGCCGGCGTTGACGTTTTCGGGATGCTTGGCGGACTTATCCTTGAACTGGGTCATGCGGGAGAGCTCGCCGAACTGGGTGTTGCAGGAGAGCACCCACGAGAGCTCGGCGTGGGTCTTGACATGGCTCTGGATGAAGAGCACCGACTTTTCCGGGTCGATGCCGCAGGCCATGACGAGCGCGAGCGCGGCGAGGGTGTTTTCGCGCAGGGCCTTGGGGTCCTGGCGGACGGTGATCGCGTGCATGTTGACCACCGAGTAGACGCAGTCGTATTCATCCTGGAGCGCGACCCAGTTTTTGATCGCGCCGAGGTAGTTGCCCAGCGTCATGATGCCGGTGGGCTGGATGCCGGAAAAGATGCGCTGTCTGCGCTCGGGTTTGGGCTGTGCGGTCTGTTCCATTGTGAAAGCTCCTATCTTCTTAGTCGTAAAGCGCGTGGGTCAGCCTGCCGAGGCGTTTGCACCCCTCGACGATCGCCTCGTCGGTGGGGGTGGAGAAGTTCATGCGGAAGCTGCGGCAGGGGTCGGTCTCCTTCGCGAGGAAGGCGATGCCCGGCACGACGGCGACCTTCTCGGCGACTGCGCGGTTGCAGAAATCCATCATATCCGCGCCCTCGGGCAGGGTGCACCAGAGGAAAAGGCCGCCCTCGGGGGTGGTGTGGGCGACGCGGGGGGAGAACTCCCGGTCGATGCAGTCGAGCATGAGGGCGCATTTCCGGCGGTAGATCTCCTGGAGACGCGCGAAATGCGCGCCGAGGTCGGCGGTGGCGAGCCACCGCTCGCAGATCATCTGGGCGAGGATGTTGGTGTGCACGTCGGCGCACTGCTTGCCGACGGTCATCTTGGCGATGACGGCGGGAGGCGCGGCGACAAAGGCGACGCGGATGCCCGGCGCGAGGATCTTGGAGAAGCTGCCGACATAGAGGACGTGGCCGTCGGTGTCGAAGGATTTGATCGCGGGGAGCGGCTCGCCCGCGAAACGCAGGTCGCCGTAGGGGTTATCCTCGAAGACCATGACGTCGTATTTTTGCGCGAGGCGCAGAATCTCCCTGCGCTTATGCAGGCTCGTCGTGATGCCGGTCGGATTCTGGAAGTTGGGGATGACGTAGAGGAGCTTGACGTTGGGCTGCTCGGCCATCGCGCGCTCGAGCTTTTCGAGGTTGAGGCCGTCCGCCTCCATCTCGACGCCGACGAGGTTGCAGTTGTAGGACCGGAAGCAGTTCAGGCAGCCGATGAAGGAGGGGTCCTCGCAGAGGACGGTGTCCCCCTCGTTGACGAACGCCTTGGTGGCGAGGTCGGCGCCCTGCTGCGCGCCCGACAGGATGATGAGGTCGTTTCCCTCCATCGGGACGCCGTAGCGGTCGGCGACCATCCTTTTGAGCGCCTCGCGCAGGGGCGGGTAGCCCTCGGTGATCGAATACTGCAACGCGTCGATGGGGCGGTCCCGGAGGATTTCCGCCGTGATGCGGCGCACGTCGTCGACGGGGAAGGCGTCGGGGGCGGGGTTGCCCGCCGCGAAGGGGATGACCTCCGGGTCGGAGGTGGCTTTCAAAATCTCACGCACCAGCGAGGGCTGGAGGGAGGACATGCGGTTGGAAAACTGATAGGTCATGATGGGCCGTCCTTTCTGCGTTCCGGCAGGATGCTTTCGCACATTAAATCATATGCAAGTATTTTAGCACAAGCGGAAAGGCATTTCAAGGAAGGCGGGGGCTTTTTTGCCGCGCGCTCCGCCGGAAAGCTCCCAAAATCGACAACCTCTTTCGACCGGTTATGCAGACTGTAATATCTACAATTAATGTTACAGCAAGGATAACCTTCTATCATATGAGGAACAGGTGAACTTTATGCAGAACAGGACAGGCCTCGCGGGGCTTTCGATCGGCGCGCGGGCGCGCCAGGCGATACGCGCCCACAAGCTCGGGCTCGGATATCTCGGGTATATCGCGGCGGGCTTTGTGGCGGCCAACGCGTTCGTGCTGGGCGGGCTCGCCCCCTTTGGGGTGGCGTTCGCGGCGTCCGCGAAACAGAAGTTCGGCGCGGCGGCCATCCTCGGCGCCACGCTCGGCTATCTGTTCTCCCTCGACGTGCTCGGGAACGTCAAGTACATCGTCGCGATGGCGTTTTTGTTTCTGCTGCGCTGGGTCCTCTCCTCCGGCAGCCTGCTCAAGGGGATCCGCCCGTCCGGCCAGGCGCTCACCGCCCTCGCCCTCGGGCCGCCCTCGCTGGCGATCACCTTTCTCTCGGGCGGCAGCGTCTACGACGGGGTGCTCGCGGTGGCCGAGCTGCTGCTCGCCTGCTGCGCCGCCTACTTCTTTTCCCGGTCCGCGCAGGCGCTCGAGCTGGGCGCCGACAACCTGCGCCAGACCGACGTGACCTCGCTGGTCATCACCTTCTGCATCGTCATCCTCGCTCTCGTCAACCTCAAGGTGCTCGGCGTGTCGGTCGGGCGCACGCTGGCGGTGCTTGTCATCCTCATCTGCGCGCAGGCCGCCCGCGAGGCGGGCGGCGCGATCGCCGGGGTCGCGGCCGGCGTGTCCGCCGGGGTGATCGGCGGGCCGTACACCTTTTTGATGGGGACCTACGGCTTCGGCGGGCTGCTGGCCGGGGTGTTCGCGCCGATGGGGCGCGCCGCCTCGGCCGGGGCGTTCATCGTCGTCAACACCTTCGCGCTGCTCGCCGCCCGCCGCATCCTCGACCGCGGGCTGCTCATCGAGGTATTCGTGGCGAGCATCCTCTCGATCCTCATCCCCGCCTCCTTCCTCAAGCGGTTTTCCGCCCGCCCGGCGGGGGACCGGGCGGTGCAGGGGGAGACCTACAAGGCGCTGTTAAAGAACCGGATCGGCGGCGTGTCGCTCGCCCTACGGGACGTGGCCGACACGACCCGCAGGGTCAACGAGCGGCTCTCCGGGATGGTGAGCGGGGACCTCTCGTCGGTCTACAACGCGGCCGCGGACCGGGTGTGCCGCAAGTGCAAGAACCGCTCGGTCTGCTGGCAGCTCAAATATACCGACACCTGCAACGTGCTCAACGACGCGCTCGGGGTGCTGCGCAGGGGGGAGGAGCTGGCGCCCGAGGCGTTCCCCGCCTACTTCTCCAAGAGCTGCCTGCGCCTCCCTGAGCTTTCGACCCAGATGAACCTGCTCTTCCAGGAATATACCGCGCGGGAGAGCATGCGGCGCAAGGTGTCGCAGGTGCGCGGGGTGGTGACCGACCAGTTCGAGGGGATGGCGCTGATGATCGACGCGATGGGCCGCGACCTCGACGAGCTGGCCACGCAGGACGGCACGACGGCGGGCAAGGTGCGGGAGTACCTCCAGTCGCTGAACGTCTTTCCCGACCTCGTGACCTGCACGGTGGACGGCGGCGCGAACATGACGCTGGAGGTCACGATCCCCACCTACAAGCTCTCGCGGCTCGACCTGACCGAGCTGACGGTGTCGCTGTCAGACATCTGCGGGCGGGATTTCGGCCTGCCCGCCTGCAAAAACCGGACCGACTGCGCGGCGACGGTTATGACCTTCACCGAGAAGGCGGTCTACACGGTCAAGTGGGGCGCGACCCAGCTGGGGAGCAGCTGTTCGCGGCTGTGCGGGGACAGCTACAGCTATGTCGACGGCCGGGGCGGCCGGGTGAACGTCATCCTGTCGGACGGGATGGGCAGCGGCGGCGCGGCGGCGGTCGACTCGACGATGACCTCCGAGCTGCTGGCGCGGCTGATCGAGGCGGGCGTGAGCCTCGACGCCTCCCTCAAGCTCGTCAATTCCGCGCTGCTCGTCAAATCGGGCGATGAATCGCTCGCCACGATCGACATCACCGGTGTCGACCTCTACACCGGCAAGGCGGAGTTCTACAAGGCGGGAGCGGCCCCCACCTTCCTGCGCAAGTCGGGCAAGGGGGGCTATGTTGAGTCGAGCTCGCTGCCGGTGGGCATCCTCGGGGGCGTGAACTTCGAAAAAAACGCCGTCACGCTGCGTGACGGCGATGTGATCGTCATGGTGTCGGACGGCGCGGTGGCCGGCGGCTATGAATGGCTGGTGTCCGACCTCGAGCACTACGGGGGGGACGACCCGAAGGAGCTGAGCGAACAGCTGGCCGACGAGGCCAGGCGCCGCCGCACCGACGGGCACGAGGACGACATCACGGTGATCGTGCTCATGCTCGAGCGGGGAATTTAAGCGGCCCTACGCGTAGGGGCCCGCCTCGAGCAGGACGACGAACCGGTCCTCGGGCGGGAGCAGGACGACCTTCTTGTTCTTGCTCCTGGCGGTGTCGACCGCCTCGACCGAGACGACGGCGGGCGCGCAGTCGTTGGGGCGGGCGTAGCCCTCGGCGAAGCCGGAGACCCCGCCGATGCGGGAGACCCACACCCCCTCGAGCCCGCGGGCGAGGTAGGAGTCGTATTCGGGGGAGAGGTTATTGCCGAAATGGTCGGTAAAGGTATAGGAGCCGTTCGCCCCGGCGGGGGCGCGGTCGGTGAGCAGGGTGAGCAGCTGGGGGGAGGCCGCGCGGGAGAGCGCGGGGTAGTAGGTCTTGAACTCCATGAGCCGCAGGCGCTGGGCGTTGAGGTTCTCATAGCGGGTCTTGACCTTGCGGAGCTTCGCCTTTTTTTCGGTGGCGGTCAGCCGCCACTCCTCGGCGGAGCCCTGGCTGACGAGGTTGGTGAGGTTCATCGTGAGCCCCGTCACCCTGCCCTCGCCCGACATGGTGAGGACGCTGTCCACCACGAGGACGTTGGCCGAGTCGTCCTGCTTCATGACCTCGAGGATTTTGTTCATGCTAGCCTTATCCAGGACGTTGGTGGCGGTGATCTTGTCGAGCGTCGTGGTGTTGAGCCGCACGCGCAGCGCCTCGATGCCCTTGGAGATGCCGAAGAGCACCCCGATGCAGAGCGCGAGGGCGATGAGCGTCACAAGGATCAGCCGGCGCTTGTATTTGGGCTTCATCCGTTTGAACTGCGCGAAGGTCAACTGCACCACCGCCTGTCAGATTTTGTTTCCCAATGGAGAGGTGTCCGGTTGCTTCCATTATAATGCATTGTCGGAGGATGTCAATAAATGCCGGTTCCAGCGGCCCCCTTTTTCCCGGGCGCGCGCCGCGGGGGAATAAAAGGCGGCCGCCCCAGGGGCGGCCGCCTTTTATTCCCGCAGGGCGCCTGCGACCCAGTCGTCAAAGGCCGACAGCTGCCCGGGCGTGTGAAAAAAGTGCTCCCCGCCCGGAAGGACCCGCACCTCGGCGCCGTACCGCCGCGAGAAGGCGGCGATCTCCGGCCATACGCAGAGAGCGTCGTTTTCGCCGTAGAGGATGGACGTCGGGCTTTCCCACGCGAAGCGCACGGGGTGGGTCCTCACGTAGTCGAGATAGTCCCAGTCGAGCGGCGGGCCGCCCTCCACCGGGATGAGCCTTTCCGCCCGCAGCCGCTCCTCGCTCACGCCGGCGGCGGCCATCATGTCGCGGATGATCCGCTCCATGTTGACCACGGGAGAGAGGAAGAGGCTCTGGGAGAGGGGCAGCCCGTGGTAGGCGAGCAGGCCGAAATAGGCCCCCATGCTGCACCCGAAGAGGGCGACGCGTTCCGCCCGCGGGCGGACGTATTCGTAGACCGCGCCGAGGTCGCTTACACAGGACGGCGGATCGGGCGGCAGGGCGCCGCCTGCCCGTTCGCCGTGCTGCGGCAGGTCAAAGCTGAGCGTCCGGTACCCCTTTTCGGCGGCGCGCCGCGCCAGCAGGGCGATAACCCGGTCCGCCTTGTGCGAGAAGTTGCCGTGCACCGCGATGATCCAGCGGTCGGAGGCGGGGCCCCACAGGAGGGCGGGAATCCCCTCCGCCGCGCCGGGAATCGTGATGCGTTCCGTCTGGTCCATATTGCCTCCATCCGGCGGACGCCGGTTTCTTTTATTGCTCCTGGCCCGCCTTCCGGTTGCGCAGGAAGGGGATCCAGTTGACAAACAGGGAGATGAAAATGCCGATGAGCGTATCGAGGATGCGGTTGAGCGCGAACACATAGGGGACGAGGTCGAGCCCGTGGGAGACGGTGATGCTCAAAAAGACGACGCAGGTGATATAGGTGGCGGAGGTCTTTTTGACGAGCACGGTGAGGTACATGAGCGGGACGAGGGCGGCGGAGATGATCGCGTACTGCAAGAGCCCGGTCCCCTCGGGCAGGAAGGTGCGCAGCAGGTAGAGCGCGGCCAACCCGTAGAGACCGCCGATCAGCGTGCCGACGACCCGGTTGAGCCCGACGCGGAGGCCCCCCTGCACGTCGGGCTGCATGCAGAGGATGGCGGCGATCGCGGAGTAGAAGGGGACGCCGTCGCCGCGCAGCGTGTCGATGAGAAAACAGAGGAAGACGGCGAGCGCGGACTTTAAGATCCGCAGGCCGGGCCGCGGGAGCTTGGCAGGGGACATGCTTTCACCTTCCGTCGGAGGATTGGGCGGCTTCCCCGGGCAGGAAGCCGGGACAGGTGCGCGCCGCGTGGAAGAGGTACTGCTGGGCGAGCCCCTCCACGCCGCGCGCGCAGGCGGGCAGGCCGTCCGGGTAGAGCCGGTCGAGCACCCGGCGCACCCACACGTCGATCGGCACGCACTCGACGCGCCCGCAGCCGTAGAGCAGCGCGCATTCGGCCACCTTGGCGCCCACGCCGGTGATCTTCCGGAGCTCCCCGCGCGCCTCCTCGAGAGGCAGGTGCGCGAGCGCCGGGAGGTCCACCTCACCCGAGGCGGCCTTTCGCGCCGCGTCCACGAGGTAGCGCGCCCGGAAGCCCGCGCGGATGGGCGCGAGGTCGTCCGGCTCGAGCGCGGCGAGGCGTTCGGGGGAGGGGAAGGCGTGGACGCCCTCCCCGAGCGGCTCCCCGAAGGCGGCGCACAGCCGCTCGACGATCCCCTTGATGCGGGGGACGTTGTTGTTCTGGCTGATGATGAAGGAGCAGAGCGCCTCCCACGGCTCCTGCCGGAGCACGCGGACGCCGGGGGCGTAGGCGACGGCGCGCGCGAGGACGGGGTCGGAGGAGAGGCGGCGTTTGACCTCCCCGTAGTCGCGGTCGAGGTCGAAATAGCCGCGCCACACCGCCTCGAAGTCCTCCGCGCCGCCCAGGATGCGGATTTCCCCGGCCGTTTGTGCAATGTGACAGGCCCTGCCGCGCGCCACGCCGAAAAAGCCGCTGTCGGGCAGCCTTTTCCAGCGGAACGCCTGTCCGCAGTCGAGCGTTTCGGGCAGGGAGAAATCGCCCGAATCGGGGAGAATCACGTCGTTTCCGCGCAGGAACGCGCCGCATCCGGTCGAAACTGGTGCCATGGGCGGGACTCCTTTTTCAAAATTCTTGCCCTCCCAGTATAGCAGATCGCGCCGCCAAAAGGAACAAAGATTTTACAGGGAACTTTATCAATCTATACAAAAACGGGGGGAAGGCCGGATTACTCGCAGTAATGGAAGAAACTGGGGGACGCCGTTTTTTTCCGCCGCCGTTGAAAGGGGGACGAGGTGGAAAACACGGATACGTCCGCAAAGTTTTCTACCGTTTCCACAGAGTTTTCCACAATGGGCCGGAATGGGGAATCCATTCCGGCTTTTTTGTAATACCCGGCGTATAACGTTTCCGAAAACGGGGCGGCTGATTTTTGTTCAAATTGGCCCTTGACAGGGGAATAAATGAAGACCCGCTGTTCAAAATAGGAAAGCAAAACGATTTTAAAATCGGGGCGTCGGGGGCGGCGCGGGCGGCAGCCGCGGCCCGCCCGCCCCTCTTTTGTGGCGCAAGGCCCTTCCGCCCGCCGCGCGGGGCGGAAGGTGAAAAATTTTTCGGGCGCGGGGGAAGGAGCAAGCAGATGCTGAAGGGTGTCAGTCTAAAGGTGATCGAGGTGGTGCACACCGACAACCGGTACTTTGAAAAGGCGATTTTATTTTTGCGGCCGAACGCGCAGGGGGAGGACAAGCTGAGCCTGCGGGCGCGCGCGGGGGAATACCTCTCGCAGATCGATTACAACCCCGCGGGGCATGAAAAGCGCAAAACCCCGCTGGGAGAGGCCCTCAAAATCGGGCTGGCGGCGCTGGTAGGGGCCGCGGTTGCGTGCGCTTTCTTCCTGCTGTGATCTTTTTCGGCAAAAATCGTCTCTTTTTTTGCAAAATCGCAACGAATCTCTAGCATCCGGTATACTGTTATGTTATAATATACTCTGTATAAAACAGAACGTATAACCGGAGGCCATCCCTCCGGAGGAGGGCTCCGTATGGCGAATTCCAATCCCCGGCTCGACCGGGAGGACGAGAACACCGTGCTCGGCCGCAACGCGGTGATCGAGCTGCTGCGCGGCTCCCGCGAGGTGGAGTGCGTCTACATCTGCGACGAGGTGCCCGCGCGCGGCCAGCCGATCTCCCGCATCGTGGCCATGGCGAAGGAGCGCGGGGTGCCGGTCAAGAAGGTCGACGCGAAAAAGCTCGACGCGCTCTCGAACGGCCTGCCCCACCAGGGGGTTGCCGCGCTGGCGGCGGCCTTTTCCTACAGCACGGTCGACGGCCTCTTTGCGCGGGCGGACGGCGAACCGCCCTTCTTCCTCGTGGCGGACGGCATTGAGGACCCCCACAACCTCGGCGCGATCATCCGCACCGCCGAGGCGGCGGGCGCCCACGGCCTCATCCTGCCCAAGCGGGGCGGCGTGGGGCTCACCCCCATCGTGGGGCGCACGAGCGCCGGCGCGGTCGAGCACCTGCCGGTCGCGCGGGTGACCAACCTCGTGCGCACGCTCGAGGAGCTCAAAAAGCGCGGTGTGTGGATCTACGGCGCGGAGGCGGGCGGCGGCCGCTGGGAAGAGTGCGACCTGACCGGCCCGGCCGCCCTCGTGATCGGCTCGGAGGGGTTCGGCCTCTCCCGGCTCGTCCGCGAGACCTGCGACGTGATCCTGTCGCTGCCGATGCTGGGGAAGGTCAACTCCCTCAACGCGTCGGTCGCGGCGGGGATTCTGATGTATGAGGTCGTCCGGCAGCGGACGCGTGCAGAGCGGTAAACCCGGATTTTTTGCGATTTTAGAGGAGAGTGGAAACGGGAATGGCTCAGAACTACAATGTCGACGATATCCTGGAGGAAATCCGCCGGAAGAAGAGCCGCGAGGCCGCGCAGGATACATACGGGCAGGAGGCCCCCCCGACCCGCGCGCCCGCGCCGCAGGAGGACTACCGCCCCCGCCGCGCGGAGGACGCGCAGGAGCCCCGCAGGGCCGTCCCGCGCGCGGACGAGCCCTACTATGAGCGCACCCGCCGGCCGCAGCGCCGGCCGTCCGCCCCCCAGGAGGAGCGGCGCTCCCGCCTGAGCGGGTTCGGGCAGGAGGCGCAGGAGGCGCCGCGCCGGGAGGAGGCCCCCCGGCGTCCCGCACAGGGAAGCGCGCGCCCGCGCTATGACGACTACCCCGCGGAACCCGCGCCGAAGCGCGCCCGTCCGCGCTACGACGACTACCCCGCGGAACCCGCGCCGAAGAGCGCGCGCCCGCGCTACGACGACTACCCCGCGGAGCCCGCGCCGAAGAGCGCGCGCCCGCGCTATGACGACTACCCCGCGGAGCACGCGCCCAAGAGTGAGCGCCCGCGCTATGACGACTACCCCGCGGAATCCGCGCCGAAGAGCGCGCGTCCGCGCTGCGACGACTACCCGCCCGCGGAGCCCGCGCCCAAGACGCCCTACGATTTCGAGAGCGATTCCGCGCCGCTGCCGCAGGGCGAGACGCTCGGGGAGACGCTCGACCGGCTGCGCCGTTCGCGCGGCGGGGCCGCGCAGCAGCCCGCCGCGCCCCGCGAGGGGGCGGGGGAGGGCTTCACCTTCCGCGCCGCGCCGGAGGAACCGGCGGACGATTTCCGGCTGCCCTCCTGGGAGGACGACGCGCCCCCGCCGGAGGCGGGCGGCTTCGGGTTCCAGTTCGGGTTCGACGCCGGGACGGAACCGGAACCGGACGGCACCCGGATGGACATCCCCCTGCGTCCGCGCCCGCGCAGGAACGCGCCGGCGGGTCACACGCAGGAGATCGATACGGCCGCGCCGCGCCGCGCGCGGGAGGAGGGCCCGCAGGAGCTGGCCCAGTCCAAGTGGCGGCAGTCCTACGCCGAGCAGGAGCTGCTCGAGCAGGAGGTCCCGGAGGACGATTTCGGCGCACCGGAGGACGCGCCCTATGTGGAGAAGGACCTCCGGTCCATCCGCACCGGGCTGACCGTCCGGCAGGTCGTGACGGCGGTGCTCGCCTTTCTATCCCTCTATCTCACCGTCTCCCTCAAGGTGGTCCCCTTCGCCGGGAAGCTCGGGATCCCCGAGGGGTATATGCTGCCGCTTCCCCCGGCGGTCGCGCCGGAAAACAACATGCGGCTCTTTTTGATCGTGAACCTCGTGCTCGTGGTGCTGGCCGCCATCGTGTGCAGCAACATCGTGGGCGGCGGCATCGCGGCCCTCTGCCGCATGCGCGCCAACTGCGACACCCCCGCCGCGCTCGCCGTGCTCGCCGTGCTCATCCAGGGCATCGTGCTGACCGTGCTGCCCGACGCGGTGCTCGGCAACGGGAACGTCAGCCTCTATTTCCCGCTGGCCGTCGTGGTGCTGCTCTTCGCCCTCTTCGGCAAGAAGCTGATGATGAAACGGATTGAGCGCAACTTCGCCACCCTCACGGCGGAGGGGGACAAATACGCGCTCGTCCAGATCCAGAACCGCGAATTCGCGCGGGAATTCTCCCGCGGCCTCGGACCGGACGTCGACCGGGTCGCTTACAGCGCCCGCGCCGGCTTCATCACCGGGTTCCTCGACCGCAGCTATTCCCCCGACTACAGCGAGTCCTTCTCCAACATCGCCTCGCCCATCTGCCTCGGGGGCGCGCTGGTGGTGGGGATCGCGGGCTTCTTCCTGATGGACCGTGAGCTGGTTTCCGCCGTTTCGGCGTTCGCGGCGGTGCTGTGCATCTGCGCGCCCCTTTCGGGCTCGCTCGTGCCCAACCTCATGCTCGCCCGCCAGGCCAGGCGCCTCTCCCGGAAGGGGGCGATGCTCGCGGGCTACACCGCCGCCGAGGACTACGCCGACACCGGCGCGGTGGTCGTCAGCGACCGGGACCTCTTCTCGGACGACAGCGTCATGCTCCACGGTATGAAGGTGTTTGCCGAAAAGCGGATCGACGAGGCGATCCTCGACGCCGCCAGCGTGATCATCTCCTGCGGGGGCATCATGTCGGGCATCTTCCTCAATATGATCGGCGGCAACCGCCGGATGCTCAAAAAGGTCGACAGCCTCATGTACGAGGACGGGATGGGCCTTTCGGCGTGGGTGGACGGCAAGCGGGTGCTGATCGGCAGCCACGAGCTCATGCGCAACCATGACATCGACTGTCCCTCCCGCGACTTCGAGATGCGCTACACCCGCGACGGGCGGCAGGTGCTCTATATCGCCAATTCGGGCGAGCTCTCCGCGATGTTCGTCGTGAGCTACAACGCCGACCCCGAAACCGCCGACGCCCTCTCCGAGCTGGAGCGCCGGGGCGTTTCGATCGCGCTCTACACCACCGACCCGAATATCACCAGCGAGCTGGTCGCGGCCGCGTTCGGCGTGCGCCGCACGAGCGTGCGGGTGCTCCCCGCCAAGATCCACGCGGAATACGCCTTCCTCACAAAGCCCAAGGACCGCATCTCCGCGGGCGGCTGCCACGGGGGCGGGCTCGCGGGCGTGCTCGCGCTGGTGCGCGCCGCCTCGGCTGTCCGGAAATCGGTCATGCGCGCCACCGTCGTCCAGCTCATCGGCATCGTCGCGGGCTACGGGCTCGTCGCCTTCATGGCCTTCACCGGCTCGCTGCAGCTCGCCTCCTACGGGGTGCTGCTCCTCTTCGGGCTGGCGTGGTACCTGATCACCCGCGCCGCCGCCTCGGCGGGCAAATAATCGATTTTACCCGCAACAGGGCCGCTGCACCAGCAGCGGCCCCTTTTTTCGCCTTTTCCTTGTGCAAAGTCCATAGTATTTTCCGGATTATTTATACAGGCGAACGGAGGGGATATCCCTTGCGCACGCCTCCGAGAAATTATATAATATCAATATAATGCCTCGCAAACACACGGCGATTGCTGGCAATTATGACTAATGCTCAGTGCAGATAGAAAAAGGAGTGTTATTACATGAGACAATACTTAGCGGGTAAGATCCGGAACGTTGCAATTGCCGGCCACGGAAGCAGCGGCAAAACCTCCCTGGCGGAGGCCCTGCTCTTTAAGGCCGGCGCAACCGATAGATTGGGAAAGGTTCCCGACGGCAACACCGTCTGCGACTTCGACCCCGAGGAGGTCAAACGCAAGGTTTCCGTTTCGAGCGCGGTCGCTCCGTTCAGCTGGGGCAGCGTCAAGATCAACCTGATCGACACCCCGGGACTTTTCGATTTCGCTGCGGGCATGTATGAAGGCGTGCGCGCGGCGGAGAGCGTGCTGATCGCCGTGTCGGCGCGTTCCGGCCTCAACGTGGGCGCGGAAAAGGCGTATAAGCTGGCCGAGCAGATGGGCAAATCGCGGATGTTCTTCGTCAACAAGATGGACACCGAGAACGCCGACTTCTACAAGGTGCTCGAGGAGCTCAAGGGCGCGTTCGGGCCGTCGGTCTGCCCGCTCGTCGTGCCGGTCGTCGAGGACCACAAGGTCCAGTGCTACATCAACCTGGTCGACAACAAGGCCTACCAATACAACGCCAAGGGCGAGCCCTCCGAGGTCGCGATGCCCGACATCGAGCACCGCTTCGAGGGCCTGACCGCCGCCATCAGCGAGGCGGTCGCCGAGACGGACGAGGAGCTGTTCGAGAAGTTCTTCTCGGGCGAACAGTTCACCCGCGACGAAATCCTCAAGGGCGTCCACGACGGCGTCCACAACGGCACCATCACCCCCGTGCTCTGCGGCTCCGCGGCCACGCTCGAAGGCATCGACATGCTCCTCGACGCGCTGGTCGACCACCTGCCCTCCGCGTGGGAGGCTGGAGCCGAGACCGCCGAGGACAAGGACGGCAACCCGGTGGAGATCGCCTGCACCGACGAGGCCCCGCTGGCCGCCTATATCTTCAAGACGGTCGCCGATCCGTTCGTCGGCAAGCTCTCCTATTTCAAGGTCGTCGCGGGCAAGCTCTCGAACGAGATTGCTCCCGTCAACTCCCGCACCGGCGAGCCGGAGCGCCTGGGCAAGCTCATCTACATGACCGGCAAGAAGCAGGAGGACACCGCCTTCATCACCGCGGGCGACATCGGCGCGGTCACCAAGCTGTCGAGCGCCATCACCGGCGACACCCTCTGCGACCCCAAGCGGGTGGTCTCCTTCGCGCGGATGAACTTCCCCGAGGCGTGCCTGTCGATGGCCGTCAAGGTCAAGAACAAGGGCGACGAGGGCAAGGTCGCGCAGGGCATGGTCCGCCTGATGGAGGAGGACCCGACCATCAAGTTCGAGCAGAACGCCGAGACCCACCAGCAGGTGATTTCCGGCCTGGGCGAGCAGCATATCGACGTGATCGTCTCCAAGCTGAAAACCAAGTTCGGCGTGGACATCGACCTCACCAAGCCCCGCGTTCCCTACCGCGAGACGATCCGCAAGGCGGTCAAGGTGCAGGGCAAGCATAAGAAACAGTCGGGCGGACACGGCCAGTACGGCGACGTGTGGGTCGAGTTCTCCCCCTACGACGGCGAGGACCTCCTCTTCGAGGAGAACGTCTTCGGCGGCTCGGTGCCGAGAAACTTCTTCCCCGCGGTCGAAAAGGGCCTCCAGGACTGCGTCAAGCACGGCGTGCTCGCCGGATACCCGGTGGTCGGCCTGAAGGCGGTCCTCGTCGACGGCTCCTACCATCCGGTCGACTCGTCCGAAATGGCGTTCAAGACCGCCGCGTCCCTCGCCTACAAGGCGGGCATGGCGCAGGCTTCCCCAGCGCTGCTCGAGCCGATCGGCAACCTCAAGGTCTACGTCCCCGACTCCAACACGGGCGACATGATCAGCGAGCTCAACAAACGCCGCGGCCGCGTGCTCGGCATGAACCCGGCGGACGACGGCCTCCAGATGATCGAGGGCGAGGTCCCGATGAGCGAGATGGGCGATTTCGCAACCGTGCTGCGTTCCACCACGCAGGGCCGCGGCTACTTCACCCTCACCTTCGAGCGCTATGAGCTGCTCCCGCCCCAGCTCGAAGCCGCCGTCATCGAGGAAGCCAAAAAGATGAACGAGGAAGACTGAGGCGCGCGTACTTTTGGCCCCCGACCAAAAGTACGTTAAGGAAGGGCGGGACTGCTCGACGCTGCGCGTCGAAGCGGCGCTTCGCGCCGACGCCCGCCCGGCGCGCCTCATGGGGGAAGGTCGGCGACCCTCCCCCATGGACCCTCACCCGGCAACTGCATACAGAAGCGGGGGGGGGGGGGGGGGGGGGGGGGG
>NZ_JANFZX010000047.1:0-22894 GCF_024461615.1 Anaerotruncus sp. DFI.9.16 | reverse complement strand
CCCCCCCCCCCCCCCCCCCCCCCCCCCCCCCCCCCCCCCCCCCCCCCCCCCCCGGCCCCGTGTCCGCACGGCGTCCCGTTATTCCGGACGGCTCTGCGCCGCCCGGAGGATCTGCGCGAGCGCGTGGGAGGAGGCGAGGTAGCGGATGAACTCCCGCTCGCCGTAATCGAAGCCCCTGCCGAGGCGCAGCTCGACGACGTCGTTCAGCCATTCGCTGCTGATTCCGACATAGACGAGCCCGACCGGCTTTTCGTCGGTGCCGCCGTCCGGCCCGGCGACGCCGGTGGTCGAAACGCCGATGTCCGCGCCCGAGAGCCGGCGGACGCCGTCGGCCATCTCCCGCGCGGTCTGCGGGGAAACGGCGCCGTACCGCGCAAGCGTCGAGCCCTGCACGCCGAGCAGGCGCTCCTTGGCCCCGTTCGCGTAGGTGACCGCGCCGCAGCCGAACACCTCCGAGCTGCCCGGCACGTCGGTCAGCCGCTTGGCGATGTAGCCGCCCGTGCAGCTCTCCGCAGCGGCCGCCGTGAGCCCCGCGTCCTTGAGGGCGCGCACCGCGGCGGTCTGGAGGTTGTCGACGTCCACGCCGTAGATGTACTGCGGATACCGCTCCCTGAGGCTGGCGATGACCGGTTCCATCAGCCGCTCCGCCTCCGCCTCCGTCGGAGCCGAGGCGGTGACGCGCAGCATCACCTCGCCGTCCTTGGCGTAGGGGGCGAGGGTGGGATTTTTCATCGCCTGCATCTCGCCGCGCAGCTGGCTTTCAAGCGTGCTCTCGCCGATGCCGAAGAAGTAGATGCAGTGGGAGCGCAGCACATGGTCGGCGCGCTTCGCCAGATAGGGCAGCACCTGCCGCTCGAACATGGGGGTCATCTCGCGGGGCGGACCGGGCAGCATGATCGCCGTCTTGCCCTTCCCCTCGATGATCGCGCCCGGCGCGGTGCCGTTACGGTTTTCCAGCACGATGCAGCCGCGCGGCATCATCGCCTGCTTGAGGTTCGATTGGCACATCGGGCGCTTCATGCCGCCGAAATATGCCTCGATGGCGCGCGCCGACGGCTCGTGCATCTCGAGCGGCAGGCCGAACCAGTCGGCGATCGTCTCCTTGCTGAGGTCGTCGTAGGTGGGGCCGAGACCGCCCGTCGTGATGACGATGTCGTTGCGCGCGAACGCCTCGTCGAGCGCCTCGCGCAGGCGTTCGGGGTTGTCGCCGACCGCCGTGTGGCGGTAGACGTTGACCCCCAGCTCCGCCAGCCCCCGGGAGAGCACCTGGGAGTTGGTGTTGACGATGTTGCCGAGCAGGATCTCGGTCCCGATACAGAGAATTTCCGCCGATTCTGACATGCTTGCTATCTCCAATCCAATTGGTTTATACACAGCTATTATATCACAGTCCCCCCGGTATTTGCATCGGCTTTTCGGGAAAGCGCGCCGCAAAACCCCTCTTTTTGGCGCGCGGGCCGGGAAAAAAGGCCGCATCCCCTTTACTCATGCGGGTCCGTTATGATATAATAAAGCGGTTTATGATGAAGGAGCGTTATAAGGAATGGCACAATACAGTGATTTCAATCTTTCGGAAGAGACGTTGAAGGCGGTGGAGCGGATGGGCTTCACCGAGATGACCGAGATCCAGGAGAAGGCGATCCCGGTCATGATGGAGGGCAGGGAGATCATCGCCAAGGCCCCCACCGGCACGGGCAAGACCTGCGCCTTCGGCATCCCGATCATGGAGAAGATCGACCCCGAAAAGCCCGCGGTGCAGGCGATCGTCCTCTGCCCGACCCGCGAGCTCTCCACCCAGATCGTGGAGGAGCTGCGACAGCTCGCCTATTTCCGGCCCGACATCAAGGTGGTGGCCGTCTACGGCGGCCAGCCGATCGATAAACAGATCAACGCCCTCAAGCGGGGCGCGCAGATCGTCGTCGCCACGCCGGGGCGGATGCTCGACCACATGCACCGCCGCACGATCAACCTTACGCAGGTGAAGATCGCGGTGCTCGACGAGGCGGACGAGATGCTTGACATGGGCTTCTACCGGGACGTCTGCAAAATCCTCGACCGCCTGCCCAAGGAGCGCCAGATGGTGATGTTCTCCGCCACCATCTCCCGCGAGGTCATGGACATCGGCTGGCTCTACCAGCGGGACAACGTCGAGCTGACCGTCGAGCCGGTGCAGGACAGCCAGCCCAGGATCCGCCAATACATGCTCGAAACGGTGGGCCGCCAGAAGATGGCCGACCTCTGCTATATCCTGAAAGAAAACGACTACCACCGGGTCATGGTCTTCTGCAACACCAAGTACACGACCACCAGCATCAGCAACCTGCTGCGGGAGCGCGGCTTCAACGCCGACTGCCTCAACGGGGACATGCGCCAGTCGGAGCGCAACAAGATCATGGCCGACTTCCGCGCGGGCAAGATCGAAATTCTGGTCGCCACCGACGTGGCCGCGCGCGGCATCGACGTCGAGGACGTCGACGCGGTGGTCAACTACGAGATCCCGCTCGAAAACGAGTACTACACCCACCGCATCGGGCGCACCGGCCGCGCGAAGAAGGAGGGCGCCTCCTACATCTTCTACAGCCAGGACGACCTCAAGCGGCTGCGCAACATCATCCGCTACACCCGCTCGCAGGTGACCGAGCTCGAATTCGACGAGAACGGCGACCTGGTCGAAAAGGGCCTCTTCCAGCCGTAAGAACGATCGAAAGCCGCCCGGCGTTTCCAAAGGAAACGCCGGGCGGCTTTTTCTGTTTTCCGTTCCCGGGCGGTCCCGCTAGATATCCACGCCCGCCTCACGAAGCGCGCGCCGCAGCGCGTCGACGTCGCCGCCGTAGACGAACCCCGCCATGCCGGCGTCCTTCGCCGCGGCGATGTTGGCGGGCATGTCGTCGATAAAGAAGCACTCCGCCGCCGAAAGCCCGTACCGGGTGAGCAGCGTTTCGTAGATCGCGGGGTCCGGCTTCACCTGCCGCACGAAGGCGGAGACCACCTCCCCGTCGAAGCAGTCGCGGCAGGGGATCGCCTCCCGGTAGGCGGTGAACCGCGTTCCCGCGTTGGAGAGCAGGTAGACGCGGTAGCCCCTGCCCTTGAGCTCCCGCGCGAGCGCGTTCACCCCGGGGATGGGCGGGAAGTGCAGGTGCCACTCCCGGAAGAGGCGCGCCGTCCCCGGCCACAGCCGTTCGGGCAGGTCCCGGAGCACGCGGGCGATCGCCTCGTCCTCCTCCATCGCGCCCGCGTCGAGCGCGGTCCACTCCGCCCCGCCGAAGAGCCGCGCGCCCACCGCGCGGCAGTCCTCCTCATCGGAAAAGAACTCCCGCAGGAAGGAGTCCGGATCCCAGCGCATCAGGACGTTTCCCATGTCAAAGACGATGTTTCTGATCATATCCTTCTCCTTTACAGCGTCACCCAGCGGATCTCGTTCCCGTTTTCTTCCACCACCCGCAGGATGTCCGCGAGGGACAGCCACACGGTCGCCGTGTTGTCGTTCGGGTGCACACCGAGACGCGGGAACCGTTCGAGCCCCCGGTCGAAGACGACCTCCACCGCCGCGTCCGCGTCGTTGAGGACCCCGAGCGGCGTGACCTCCCCCTGTTTGAGGCCGAGGTGTTTTTCCAGCCGCTCGGCCGACGCGAAGCTCAGCTTGGAGCTTTCCAGCTGTTCGGCAAGCGCGCGCAGGTCGGCGCGCGCCTCCCCCGGCACCACCACGAGGAAGTGCCGCCTGCCCTTCGCGTCCCGCAGGAAGAGATTTTTGCAGACCTCCCCCTTCGCCGTGAGGCCGAGCGCATCCATCTCGCCGATCGTAAAGACCGCCGGGTGCTCGGTGACCTCATAGGAGACGCCCAGCTCCTCCAGCCGGGCGAACACCTTTTCACGTTCCGTCATGTCGTTTCCCCCTTTCAGGCTACCCTATTTATAGCACGGCGCGCCCCCGTCTGGCAAGCCGCCCGCGGGGAAATCCCGCCGTGCGGGGATTTGCGGCGGGAAAATTTTGCCGACCCCTTGACGAACGTCGAAAGAATGGGTATAATAGCATCTACAAAATGTTTTTATAAAAATTGTGAAAGACGCTGAAAAGAAGAGTAGGCCGCGAATGCTTCCACAGAGAGCCCCGTCAGGTGAAAGGGGGCGTGGCGGAAGCGGCTGAAGATGGTCTTGGAGTCTCGCGGGCGAAAGCTTTTAGTTCGCGACGGGTTCACCCGTTACAGTGACAGGCGGTCGGTATCGAGCCGGACGCCGGTGAGGCCTCCGCCGCAAGGCGGCGGCGAATCAAGGTGGTACCGCGAAAGCACGCGCTTTCGCCCTTGGACGGGATGTCCATGCGGCGGAGGCTTTTTTTATTGCTTTGCAATAAAAAAACCGTCCGGACCGTTCCCGCCAGGACGCCAAATCGCCCGCGGGCCGGGGTCCGCGGGCGGCGGAGATCATTTTTCCTCCCGCGCCTTGAGCAGATCGCGGATCTCGGTCAGCAGGACCACATCCGCCGGCGGTGCGGGCGGGGCCTTGGGCGCCTCCTCCTTTTTGCGGCGGAATTTGCCGAGCAGCCGGATCATCACGAAGACGGTGAAGGAAATGATCAGAAAGTTGATGATCTGGTTTAAGAAGCTGCCGTAGCGGATGGCCACCTCGGGGATCTCCCCGGAAGCGGGCGCCAGCACGACGCGCAGGTCGGAGAAGTTCACGCCGCCGATCAGCCAGCCCACGAACGGCATGATGACCTCCTGCACCAGCGAGTTGACGATCGCGGTGAAGGCGGTGCCGACGACGATGCCGACGGCCATGTCCGCGACGTTGCCGCGCGCGATGAACGCTTTGAAATCCTTCCAGAATCCCTGTTTTTCCTCTTTCATAAAAGCACTTCCTTTATCGGTTCCATATTGGGCGTTCCCCCGCAGAAAAGTGTAATCGGAATTCCCGCGGATGTCAACCAGTTTCGCCGGGCGGCGCGTTACAGTACAGGAGGGTTCTTTGTGATCCAGATCAGCCATCTCACCAAAATCTTCAACGACAAATCGGGCGAGGTCGTCGCGCTGCACGACGTCAACCTCGAAATCGGCCGGGGGGACATCTTCGGCATCATCGGCATGAGCGGCGCGGGCAAATCCACCCTGCTGCGCTGCCTTTCGACCCTCGAAAAGCCCACCTCGGGCGCGATCACCCTCGACGGGGTCGACCTGGCCACCCTCACGGGCAAGCAGCTCATCGACACCCGCCGCAAGATGGGGGTCGTCTTCCAGGGCTACAACCTGCTCATGCAGCGCACCGTGCGCCAGAACGTGGCCTTCCCGCTCGCGCTCGAGCGCGCCGACAGGGCCGGGGTGAACGCCCGCGTCGACGAGCTGCTCGAGCTGGTGGGCCTCTCGGAAAAGGCGGAGAGCTACCCCTCCCAGCTCTCGGGCGGGCAGAAGCAGCGGGTGGCGATCGCCCGCGCGCTGGCCACCAGCCCCGAGGTGCTGCTCTGCGACGAGCCGACCTCCGCGCTCGACTCCCTGACCACCAAGAACATCCTCGAGCTGCTGCACAACATCAACCGGAAGCTCAACGTCACGATCGTCATCATCACCCACGAGATCGCGGTGGTCAAGGCGATCTGCAACAAGGTCGCGGTCATCGACACCGCCGAGTTCGTCGAGTGGGGCGACACCGCCGAGATCTTCAAGAACCCCAGGAGCGACATGACCAGGCTCCTGCTGGGATACGAGGTGATGAAGAAATGATTGAGCTGCTGCAAAAATACGGCCCCCTGCTGTGGGAAAACACCTATATCACCCTGCTGATGGTGGCGGCGGCCACCCTCTTCGCCTACGTCTTCGGCCTGCCGATGGGGGTGCTCCTCAAGGTCACCGATCGCGGCGGCATCATGGAAAACCGCGCCTTCAACTCCGCGTTCGGCTGGATCGTCAACATCCTGCGCTCGCTCCCCTTCGTCATCCTCATGGTCGCCCTCATCCCCCTCACCCGCCTGATCGTCGGCAAGGCGATCGGCCCGGCGGCTGCCTGCGTGCCCCTCATCATCGCGGCGGCGCCCTTCGTGGCGCGGCTCGTGGAAAGCTCGCTCTCCGAGATCGACAACGGCGTCATCGAGGCCGCCAAGTGCATGGGCGCCACCAACTGGCAGATCATCACCCGCGTCATGATCCCCGAGGCGGTTCCCTCCCTCATCCGGGGGCTCTCGATCACCACCATCACGCTGATCGGCTACTCCGCCATGGCGGGCGCGGTCGGCGGCGGCGGGCTCGGCGATGTGGCGCTCCGCTACGGCTACCACCGCTACCAGGCGGACGTCATGATGATCACGATCGTCCTGCTCGTCATCATCGTCTGCATCATCCAAATTGTCTTCGACCACCTGGCCAGCCGGGTGGACAAGCGCAACCGTTAACTTTTGTGTGATCGACCGGGGTGCGGCCGCTCCCGGTATGATAGAAATCCCATTTTTTGCTGATTGAAAAGGAGAAATGAATATGAAAAAGCTCGCGAAACTGCTGGCGCTCCTGCTGGCGCTGACGCTCGCCTTCTCGCTCGCCGCGTGCGGCGGCGAACCCGCCCCCGCCGGGACCCCCTCGTCCGAAGCACCCGCCGAGGCCGCTCCCTCTGAGGACGCCGCCGAGCCCTCCGCCGAACTGGCCGTCCTCAAGGTCGGCGCTTCCCCGGCGCCCCACGCCGAGATCCTCGAGCAGGTGAAGCCGGCCCTCGCCGAGCAGGGCATCGACCTGCAGATCGTTGAGTTCACCGACTACGTCATGCCCAACAAGGCGCTCGACGCGGGCGACATCGACGCGAACTACTTCCAGCACTTCCCCTACCTTGAAAACTTCGACGCCGAGAACGGCACCGACCTCGTCTCCGCCGCGGCGATCCACTTTGAGCCGCTCGGCGTCTACCCCGGCAAAACCGCGTCCCTCGACGCGCTGGCCGACGGCGCGACGGTCGCCGTCCCGAACGACCCCACCAACGAGGCGCGCGCGCTGCTGCTGCTCGAGAAGCTCGGCTACATCAAGCTGACCGAGGGCGCCGGCCTTGAGGCCACCCCGCTCGACATCACCGAGAACACCAAGAACCTCAAGTTTCAGGAGCTCGAGGCCGCCCAGCTTCCGAACGTGCTGCCCGACGTCGACCTCGCGGTCATCAACGGCAACTACGCGGTGGGCGCCGGCATCGCCGACTCGGTGCTGACCACCGAGGACAAGGATTCCGAGGCCGCTCAGGAGTTCGCGAACATCATCGCCGTGCGCAACGGCGACGAAAGCCGCGACGACATCAAAAAGCTGGTCGCCGCCCTTGAGAGCGACGAGGTCGCCGCCTTCATCACCGAGAAGTACAGCGGCACCGTCATCCCCGTGTTCTAAGAAACCCCACAGAAAAGCCGCCCGGCGGGAAATCCCGCCGGGCGGCTCTTTTTTCGTCACGGCCCGTTCGGATCGGAGGACCAGTCGGCAAGCTCCTCCCCGCCACGGAACCAGCGGCGGGACCCGTCCGCCTTGACAAGGCGGACCCCCTCGTCGGGGTAGTCGCAGACGTCCGAATCCTCCACCGTGCCGACGTCGAGAATTTCAAGCTCCTCCGTCCCGGAGTTGAAGAACGCGTGGGCCAGCCCCATCCCCGCGGGCTTCGCAAAAAAGTCTCCCGCCTCGACCGGGACCGTCTCCCCGCCGAGCCGCAGCGTTCCGCTGCCGCGCAGCAGGAGGAAGAATTCCTCCTGCCGGGAATGGCTGTGGTACTTGGTGCTCCACCGGCCCGGCGGTACCCGGTCGACGTTGACGTAGAGCCTCCGGCCGCCCCCGGCCGCGCCGAGCAGCAGCGTGCGCAGCTCCCCCGCGCTGCGCAAGACGAATTCTTCCCCGAGATGGTTTACGTTTTGTAGCTGCATTTCTGTTCCTTTCCTCACTCCTCAGGCACCGGGCGGTGCCGGTTGGAGAGATACTCCCAGCCGCCGTCCGCGCGGTCGCGGACGGTCAGCTCGCAGCGTTCCCCCGTTTCGTAAAAGCCCATGCCGACAAAGTCGACCGCGAGCGTAAAGCTCCCGTCCGGGTTGTCGGTTTTGGAAACCACCTCCGGCACGCGGAAGTCGGTGCCGCCCCAGAAGCCCTGCCACGCGTACACCTGCCGCTGCGGGTCGTAGGCGGAGAGAAGGTGGAGCTGCTCCGCCGTCACGGGGAAATGGGCAGTCAGCGTTTCGTCCACCTCCTCCGCCGGCACCGCGTAGGGGTACTCGGTCCCCGGCGTGTAGGGCTCGGGATAGGCGTCCATGATCGTCCTGCCCGTCCGCGCCATCAAAAGGCCCTCGAAGGTCCACTCCCAGTGGATCGGCGACAGGTCGGTTTCATCCCAGTCGGCGGAGGTCACCCCGAACCGGGTATGGCACACCGGCAGGACGTATTTCCGGGCGAGCGCGCGGTTCTCCTCCCCGAGCGGCAGCACCCGGAAGCCCATCTGCGCATCGGGGTATTCCTCGAGTCTGTAGACGAGGTGCCCGCCCGGCTGGAGCTCGAACTGGTCGAGCGCCCGCGCGGGCTCGGAGGTGATCGGGGCGTCCGTCCCCATGCCGTATTCCCAGTAGGAGGACGTGAGGGCCATGGCCCCGCCCTCGCTGCGGAAGGTCTCCGCGTTCAGCATGGAGCCGATAAGCCGGTAGATGGTGAGCGTCCCGTCCCGCCCGGCTTCGGCGGCCTCGCAGAAGGAGACGGCCAGCTCCTCGTTTTCCATGTCGAAATCCTCGTATACCACCGGCACGCCGAGCGCCGCCGCCGCGTCCACCATCCCGCGGTACTGCCCGCCGGTCGGCTCGGCGTAGCCGTTGGGCGACTCCACCTGCGCCGCAATCGGCCGGATCGCGTCCCGCACCGCCCCGATCTCCGCCAAAAGCTCTTCCGCCGGCCCGTCGGACGGTTCCGCGGGTTCTGCGGGTTCCCCGCGCTCGGCGGGCTCCTCCGAAGCCGCCTCGCCGGATCCCACGCCGGGCGCCGGCTCCGTCTCCCGCGCCTCCCGGCCCGCGCAGCCCGCAAGCAGCGCCGCGCAGGCGAGCAGCCCGCACAGCAGCGCCAAAAATTTTTGTTTCATCAGGCGTCCCCCTTCTGCCTCTGATTCTACCACAACGGCGGCCGCATTGCCACCTCCCCGCCTGTCCCGCAGCGTCCGGGCGGTCAGGCGTCCTTCCCAAGCAGGGAAACAAAATAGAGCCTCTCGTTGCGGAGATTGCCGTCGTAGGGCTCCCGCTTCACGCGGACCCGATACCCGGGCAGCAGCCCGCGGCAGGCCTCCCTCGCCTCCTCCTCGGTCATCTCGACAAGTTTTTCCCCATCGTTATAGACATAGTCCGCCGCCCCCATCGTGTCCCAGTGCAGGAATACGACGTCGGCCTCGTAGAACCCCTCCCCGGCCTCATACGCCGTCACCACCGGAGTCGCCCCCGTCTTGACGAGGCCGCCCTCCAGCGTCGCCACGCCGAAATAGGGATGGAAGGGGTATCTCCCCGTGTCGCCCAGGTTTTCAAAATTGATCTCGCATTCCCAGCCGAAGAGGAGCTTGGCGGTCTGCGTGATGCGCTCCTTGGAAAAGCGGGTGGAACCTCCCGGGATCATCTCGAGAAACGGCGCGAATGCAAACGGGTAGATGTCCGGCGCGTTGGACACCGCCGCCCGGTAGACCACCTCGTCCGTCAGCTCGGGGATTCCCTTCTCCGGGTCCCGCTGTTCCCGCAGCACGATCTCCAAATAATTTTCGAGCCGCCCGGCCGTCTCGTCGATCCTCAGAAAGCCCCGGTCCCCCTCGGTCCAGTAATAATTTTTGAGGCTCTGGGCCAGCCCGGCCGGGTCCAACGCGTCGTTGGTCTCCCGGACGAGGGCGAAGTCCTCCCGCGTATAGGTCACGGGCAGGCCCCGCGCGTTCAAAACGGTCTCCTCCGTCCCGGGGTAACGAAACGCGTAGGGCGCACCCGTCAGCCGTTGGACCTGCGCGGCCAGCTCCGCCACACGCCGCCGGCAGAGCTCCGCCTCGTAGCCGGCGGCCGCCGCGGATTCGCCGGGTTCTCGCTGCGGGTCGTACGCCGCGGCGTAGACCTCCACCGCCCCGGGCAGGTAGGCTTCAAATCCATACTGCGCCTCCATCAGCGCCCCGGCCCGGTCGTCCGGCAGCAGCTCCCGCAGGGTTCGGTAGGCGTGGACCATCTCGCCGCGCCACGCGTCCGCCAGCCGGAGCCGCGCCGCGAGGAGTTCCGGTCCGTTATCCCCGTCCGCCCGGGGGACCGGGATCGCCGCGTCGATCGGGTTGTCCGTGGGGATCTCCCACGGGTCCGCCGCCGCGCCTTCCCCGGCGGCCGGGACGGTTTCAGCCGGGGCGGGCGCGCAGCATGCAAGCGCCAGCAGGCAGGCGATTAGGATTCCGATCCGTTTCATGTTCGTCCCTCCCATTCATCCGCGTGGATCCTCCGCCTCTATTCTATCTCCCTTCGGCGAAGAGCGCAACCCGTTTTCCGGCGCCGCGCGGACCCGGGACAAAAGCCGCAAAAAGGCGCGCCGCAAAATTTGCGGCGCGCCTTTGTCAGCCCTTGTCCTTGGGCTTGAAGATCAGTGCGACGATGAGCGAGAAGAAGAGCGCGGCGGTGATGCCCGCGGCGGCCGAGGTGAGGCCGCCGGTCAGCACGCCGAGCAGCCCGTCGGCCTGGATGGCCTTTTTGACGCCCTTGGCGAGCAGACTTCCGAAGCCGAGCAGCGGCACCGAGGCGCCCGCGCCCGCGAACTCGATCAGCTTGGGATAGAGTCCGATGCCGCCGAGCACCACGCCCGCGACCACATATCCGGTGAGGATGCGTGCGGGGGTCAGCTTGGTGTAATCGATGAAGATCTGGCCGATGGCGCAGAGGACGCCGCCCACCAGAAATGCCTTGAGCAGGGTCATGAACAGCTCCATTACACGCGCCCTCCCGTCTTTTTGGAGGAGAGGTAGACGAGGTGCGCGATCGACGCGATGCTCTCCCCCTGTTGCACGACAGTGGGGCTCATGAGCGCGCCCGTCGCGACAAACAGGATCTCGTTCAGGGTTCCCCTGCGGATGAGCGGCAGGATGTGTCCGCACATGACCGAAGCGCTGCATCCGCAGCCGCTCGCGCCCGCGTGCACGTCCTGCTTTTCAAGGTCGTAGAGCATCAGGCCGCAGTCGGTGTGGTGGTGCTCGAGGTCGTAGCCGTCCTTGAGCGTCAGCTCGCGCAGCAGGTCGGTGCCCACCTTGCCGAGGTCCCCCGTGATGATCAGGTCGTAGTTGGAGGGGTTGGTCCCCGTGTCCTCAAAGAAGTGCTTGAGGGTCATGGCGGCGGCGGGAGCCATGGCCGCGCCCATGTTGTTCGCGTCGGTGATGCCGAGGTCCTCGATCGTGCCGATCGTCACGGCCCGGACGAACGGCCCGACCTCGCCCTTTTCCAGGACGGCGGCGCCGGCGGCGGTCGCCGTCCACTGGGCGGTGGGGGTGCGCTGGCCGCCGTATTCGAGCGGCAGGCGGAACTGCCGTTCCGCCGAGCAGAAGTGGGACGAGGTGCAGGCGACCGCCCGCGTGACCGCGCCCGCCTCGAGGAAGACGGAGGAGACGGCGAGGCTTTCGGCCATCGTCGAGCAGGCGCCGAACAGTCCGATGAAGGGCATGCCCAGCGCGCGGATGCCGTAGGTGGAGCCGACGCACTGATTGAGCAGGTCGCCCGCGAAGATGCAGTCGATGTCCGCCGAGGAGAGCTGCGCCTTTTCAAGCGCCTTGTTGATCGCCGTCTCCTGCATGCGGCTCTCCGCCTTTTCCCACGTCTTCTCCCCGAAATAGCTGTCCTCGTTGATCACGTCGAACGCCTGCGCGAGCGGGCCCTCGGACTCCTTCTTGGAGCCGACGGCCGCCGACTCCCGCACGCCCGGCGGATCGTCGAAGACCACCGTGTATTTTCCCTTGCGTTTAGCCATGTGACACCCTCCTAATATAACCTGAACAGGTAGATGATCAGGCCGTAAACGACGCTTGCCGCGGTGCCGTATACGATGACCGGGCCCGCGATGATGAACATCTTGGCGCCCAGCCCCAGCACGAGGCCCTCGCTTTTGAATTCGAGCGCCGGCGAGGCGACCGAGTTCGCAAAGCCGGTGATCGGCACGAGGGTGCCCGCGCCGGCATATTTGGCGATGTTGTCATATACGCCGAAGCCAGAGAGCAGCACCGCCAAAAACACCAGCGTCACCGACGCGGCGGTCGAGGCGACCTCCTGTTCCAGTCCCGCATATTGGTAAAGCTCGATGCAGACCTGCCCCAGCGTGCAGATCAGCCCGCCGATTAAAAACGCCAGGAGACAGTTTTTGGGAAAGGGCGAGCCGGGGGAAGCCTTTTTCGCCATCCTGCCGTATTCTTCGGGCGTCATTTTCATGATAAAATCCCTCATTTCACAAAGAATCTCGCAGTTAGCTTTTGCACCAAACAAAATTTTATGCGGCAATTGCATTTCCGCGCGAAATTTGCTATACTAACCAGTGGTCTAACAGAATCCTTTTTCTGGAAAATATTAGGATGGGGGCTTTTCGATGCCAGCTAGAGTGGTTGTCGGCGTCCAGTGGGGCGACGAGGGCAAGGGAAAAATTATCGATATTCTCGCCTCGCGCGCCGATGTCGTGGTGCGCTCGCAGGGGGGCAACAACGCCGGGCATACGGTGGAGAACGGCGGCGAGGTCTATAAATTGCAGCTCATCCCCTCGGGCATCCTCTATCCGGATACCCTCTGCCTGCTGGGCAGCGGCGTGGTCATCAACCCCAAGGGCATCCTCGGGGAGATCGACGGGCTGGAGGCGCGCGGCGTCTCCTGCAAAAACCTGCGCATCGACCCGCGCGCCCACGTCATCATGCCCTGGCACCTGCTGCTCGACGGGCTCAGCGAGCAGATGCGCGGCAATGCGATGATCGGCACCACCAACAAGGGCATCGGCCCCTGCTATATGGACAAGGCGGAGCGTTCGGGAATCCGCATCTACGACCTCGTGCACCCGGAGGTGTTCGCGGAAAAGGCGCGGCTCGCGGGCGAAATCAAAAATCGCCTGCTTACCGACTTCTACCGCGCCGAACCGCTCGACCTCGACGCGGTCATCGAGGAGTATACCGCTTACGGCGACCGTCTGCGGCAGTATGTCGCGGACGTGTCGGTGCTCGCCTACAACGCGGTCCGGGAAAACAAGGAGGTGCTCTTCGAGGGCGCGCAGGGCACCCTGCTCGACATCGATTTCGGCACCTACCCCTTTGTCACCAGCTCCCACCCCGTCTCGGGGGGCGTCTGCGTCGGCAGCGGCGTCGGCCCCACCCTCATCGACGAGGTTGTCGGCGCGGCCAAGGCGTACACCACCCGCGTGGGCGCGGGTCCCTTCCCCACCGAGCTGCTCGACGCGACCGGCGACGAGCTGCGCAACCGCGGCCACGAGTTCGGCACCGTCACCGGACGGCCCCGCCGCTGCGGCTGGTTCGACGCGGTCATCATGCGCCATTCGGTCCGCGTCAACGGCCTGACCGCGCTCGCCATCAACAAGATCGACACCCTCTCGGGCATGGGGCCGCTCAAGGTCTGCACCGCCTACAGAAAGGCGGACGGCACCGTCATCCGCGACTTCCCGCCCACGATCGACGAGCTCGCCGAGTGCCTGCCCGTCTACGAGGAGCTCGAGGGCTTTGACGGCGACCTCTCCGGCTGCCGCTCCTTCGACGAGCTGCCCGCCTCCTGCAAGCGCTACATCGCCGAGCTCGAGCGCCTGTGCGAATGCCCCATCAAGATGGTGGGCGTCGGCCCCGCCCGCTCGCAGAACCTCGAGAGGGCGTAAAAAAAGAAAGGCCGCCCGCAAGGGCGGCTTTCTTTGCCGCTTTTGAAAAAGCGGCGCAAAACGTTTGATGCAGGCGAAGCGCCGTCCATCGGCGCAGACGCCTCTCGTGAGGCGGGGCCACGGGACGCGGCCGCGGGAGGAATCCGCGGAGGGCCTGAACCAAAAGTTCTTTGACCGCTTTCTTTCAAGAAAGCGGAAAGAAAGCCGCCCTTGCGGGCGGCCTTTTCTTTTCCGTCTCCCCCGAACTCAAACGCCCCAAATCTCCCGCGCGTATTCGCGGATGGTGCGGTCGGAGGAGAATTTGCCGGCGTTGGCGGTGTTGAGGAGGCATTTGCGGGCGAAGGCAGCGCGGTCGCGGTAGGCGCGGTTGACGCGCAGCTTGGCGTCGCAGTAGGATTCAAAGTCGAGCAGCAGGTAATACTGATCGGGGCGGTGCCAGCTCGCGCCGGTCATGAGCGAATCGTAGAGCTCGCGGAACATGCCGGTGCCGCCGTCCGAGAAGGTGCCGTCCACGAGGGTGTCCACCACCCGCCTGATGCGGGGGTTGTCGCGGCAGAGCGCCTTCGGGTCGTAGGTGGACGCGGCGGAAGCGATCTCATCGACGGTCGCGCCGAAGATGAAATTGTTTTCCGCGCCCGCCTGCTCGACGATCTCGATGTTCGCGCCGTCGAGGGTGCCGAGGGTGACGGCGCCGTTCAGCATGAACTTCATGTTGCTGGTGCCGCTCGCCTCGGTGCCGGCGGTGGAGATCTGCTCGGAGACGTCTGCGGCGGGGATGAGCTTTTCGGCGTAGGAGACGTCGTAGTTCTGCACAAAGACCACCTGCATGCGGCCCTTCATGTCCGGGTCGCCGTTCACCCGCTTCGCGATCTCGTTCAGATACTTGATGATCCCCTTGGCGCGGTAGTAGCCGGGCGCGGCCTTTGCGCCGAAGAGGAAGACGGTCGGATAGAAATCGGTGAGCCGCCCGTCCTTGAGGGCGAAGTAGATGTCCAGGATGGAGAACGCGTTGAGGAGCTGGCGCTTATACTCGTGCAGCCGCTTGACCTGGATGTCGAAGAGGAAATCCGGGTTCAGCTCCACCCCCTCGCGCGCCTTCACATATGCGGCGAGCTGGCATTTTTTCTCCCGCTTGATCGCGAGGAACCGCTCGCGGGCGCGCTCGTCGTCCGCATAGGGTGCGAGCTTTTTGAGCTCGTCGAGCTCGGTGATCCAGCCGTCCCCGATCCGCTCGGTGATGAAGCCGGACAGCTCGGGGTTGCAGAGCGCGAGCCAGCGGCGCTGGGTGATGCCGTTCGTCTTGTTGTTGAACCGCTCGGGCCAGACATCGTACCACTCCCGAAGCGCCGTCTCCTTCAAAATCTCGGTGTGGATGCGCGCGACGCCGTTGGTCGAATGGGCGGCGAAGATCGCCATGCGGGCCATGTGGATCCGGCCGTCGTCGACGAGGTAGTAGGGGATCTGGTCCGCGCCGTTGATCCCCTTGTTGTGGAGGGCCTGCTTGAGGCCGTTTTGCAGCATGACGACATAGGGGTAGACCTCGGGGATGACCGAGAGGAAAAGCCCCACGTCCCATTTTTCGAGCGCCTCGGCCATGATCGTGTGGTTGGTGTAGGCGAAGACCCTCTGCGCGATGGAGAACGCCTCGTCGTAGCAGAGGCCGTGCTCCTCCATCAGCAGGCGGAGCAGCTCGGGGATCGATACGGTGGGGTGGGTGTCGTTGAGCTGGACGGCGTATTCGTCCGCGAAGGCGGAGAAATCCTCCCCGTGCCGCCCGAGATACTCCCGCAGGATGCTCTGGAGCGACGCGGAGGAGAAGAAATACTGCTGTTTTAAGCGCAGGCGCTTGCCCGCGTCGGTGTCGTCGTTGGGATAGAGGACGTAGGAGATCTCCTCGGCGCGGTTTTTTTCGGCGACCGCGCGGTCGTACTCCTGGCGGTTGAAGAGGTCGAAATCGAAGGCGGAGAGGGGTTCCGACTGCCAGAGGCGCAGGGTGTTGATCGTCTTTCCGCCGTAGCCGATCACCGGCATGTCGTAGGGCACGGCGCGCACCGTCTGGTCGGCGAAGCGCACCTCGACCGCGTCCTCCTCCCGGCGCACGCTCCACGGGTCGCCGAAGCGCAGCCAGTCGTCGGCGCGCTCCCGCTGGAAGCCGTCCTCGAAGTACTGGCGGAAGAGCCCGTAGCGGTAGCGGATGCCGTAGCCGTCGAGCGGGATGCCGTGGGTCGCGGCGGAGTCGAGGAAGCAGGCCGCGAGCCTGCCCAGTCCGCCGTTGCCGAGCGCGTCGTCCTCGATCTGCTCGAAGTCCGCCACGCTCCTGCCGTGCGCCTTCAGATAGCGGTCCGCTTCTTCGAGCAGGCCGAGGTTCATGAGGTTGCTGTTCACCAGCCGCCCCATCAGAAACTCGGCCGAAAAATAGCAGGCGCGCTTTTTGCCCGCAGGCTTTTTCCAGCCGTCGCGCAGGGAATCCATCGCGGCCTGCGACACCGCCGTGTAAAGCTGCTTCGCGTCCGCCCCGTCCGGCGTCACGCCGAAGTCGAGCCGCAGAAGCTCGCCGATCTTTTCTTCAAAACGGTCCATACGGTTCCTCCTGTTATCGCCCGTAGAGCTCGGCGAGCTCCCGGAGTTTGCGCGCGGTCCCGGACGTGAGCTGTCCCTCGGCGAGCCGCCAGCGCCAGTTTTCCCCGATCGTCGAGGGGGTGTTCATGCGGGCCTCGTTGCCGAGCCCGAGCAGGTCCTGCATCTGGAAGACGGCGGTGTCCGCGCTGCTTGCGTAGCCCGCGCGGATGAGCGCCCACGGGATCTCCCGGCTGGTGCGCACGCCCAGGTAGGCGCGCGCGAACCGCAGCACCCTGCGCGGCTGGTGGGCGAAAAAGCCCGCCAGCGTCTCGTTGTCGTGGGTGCCGCCGTAGACGACGACGTTTTTGTCGTAATGGCAGGGGAGGTATTCGTTGTCCGGGCTGGAATCGAACCCGAACTGCATGAGCTTCATGCCGGGGTAGCCGCTCCGTTTGAGCATGCGGCCGACCTCGGGGATGACGATGCCCAGGTCCTCGGCGATGACCCGCTTGCCCCCCATGACGCTGGAGATCGCCGCGATGAGCCCCTCGCCCGGTCCGTCGACCCACACGCCGTTTTTGGCGGTGTCGTCCCCGGCGGGGATCGAATAATAGTGTGCGATGCCCACGAAGTGGTCGATGCGCACGACGTCGTAGAGCTCGGAGGAGAACTTCATCCGCAGCTTCCACCAGGCGTAGTCCTCCCGCGCCATCCGCTCCCAGTCGTAGAGCGGGTTGCCCCACAGCTGGCCGTCGGAGGAAAACATGTCGGGCGGCACTCCCGCCACCCTGCTGGGGCGGCGCTGCCCGTCGAGCTGGAACTGCTCGGGATGCGCCCACACGTCGGCGCTGTCGAGGGCGACATAGATGGGGATGTCCCCTATGATCTCGACGCCGAGCCCGTTGGCGTAGGATTTGAGCGCCCGCCACTGCTCGAAGAACTTGAACTGGCAGAACTTCCAGAAGTCGATTTCCTCCGCGAGCTCCCGCGCGCAGCGCGCGAGGGCCTCCGGCTCCCGCATGCGGATCTCCTCCGGCCACCGGAGCCACTCGTGCCCGCCGAAATGCATCTTGACCGCCATATAGAGGCTGTAGTCCTCCAGCCAGACGGCGTTTTCCGCGCAGAACGCCCGGTAGGCGGGGGTATCCGCGTGGCGGCTGCGCCGAAAGGCGGCGTGCAGCACGGTGAAGCGGTGCCTGTAGATCCTGGCGTAGTCGACCGCTGCGGGGTCGTCCCCCCAGCCGCAGGCGGAGATCTCCGTCCCGGTCAGCAGCCCCTCCCGCTCGAGCAGGTCGAGGTCGATGAAATAGGGGTTGCCCGCGAAGGCGGAAAAGCTCTGGTAGGGGCTGTCGCCATAGCTGGTCGGCCCGAGCGGCAGCACCTGCCAGTAGCGCTGGCCGGCGTCGCGCAGAAAGTCGACGAACGCGTATGCCGCGCGGCCGAAGGTGCCGATCCCGTATGGGGAGGGCAGGCTCGTCACCGGCAGCAGGACGCCCGCGCCGCGGCGCATGGGCTTTTGTTTTCGGATGTTCAATCGTTCCGCCTCCGTTTGGTGGATTGCTTTCGCCCGGTCAGAGCGTCCGGACGCTCTCCCCCTCGATGAGCTCGAAGGGGGCGGTCTCGTGGACGGCGTCGCCGCCGTTCTCGATGCTGTTGATGAGGATCTCCACGCCGCGCACCGCCAGCCGCTCCTGCGACTGCTTGACGGTGGCGAGCTTGGGATTGTAGTATTCCGCCAGCTCCACGCCGTCGAACCCGACGACCGAAAGGTCGCGCGGGACCTCGAGCCCCCGGTCGCGGAGGGCGCGGACGGCGCCCACGGCCATCACGTCGCTCATCGCGAAGACGGCGGTGAGCCCGGGCGCCCGGTCGAGCAGCCGGCCCATCGCGCGGTAGGCGCTCGCGTAGGCGAAGCGCGCCTTCTCGTACTGCTTTTCCGGCTCAAAGGAGACCCCGCGCGCCGCGAAGCTGCGCAGGCACCCCTCGAGGCGGAGCTGGCTCGTATAGGAGCGCCCGACGTCTCCGCCGATCACGCCGATCCTCGTGTGCCCGCGGTCGATCAGGTAATCGACCGCGCGGCCCGCCGCGGCCGCGTCGTCGGTCGACACGCTCGACAGGTTCGGAAAGCCGAGCGCCCCGCCCGGGTTGGTGACAAGCACGCTGGGGACGCGGATGCGGCTGAAGTTCTCGCGGAAATAGGAGAGGTTCCCGCCGAGGAAAAGGAGCCCCAGGGGCTTCTGCTCCCGGCAGAGGAGCAGCGCGTGGCGCACCTCGTCCGAATCCTCGTCGAGGTAGTAGACCACGTCGGTGTAGCCCGCGGATTTGATGAGGTCCTGCATCCGCTCGACGATGGGGGCGAAGAGCATGTTGGAGGTGCCCTTCACGACAATCGCGATGCTCTTGGTGGCCGTCTGCTTGAGGTGCTTGGCGTTGTTGTTGGGGATAAAGCCATGCGCGTCGATGACCGCCTGGATGCGCGCCTTGGTTTCGGCGCTGACGTCGGGGTGGTCGTTGAGCGCGCGGGAGACGGTGCTTACCGCGTACCCCGATTCCCTGGCAATGTCCTTGATCGTCACGTCGCCGGCCTCCCTTCACACGTCGTTTCGCTGATTCCTATTCTACCCCTTTACCGCGCCCGCGACAACGCCCTTGATGATATATTTTTGGCAGATGAGATAGAAGATGATGATTGGGATGATCGACAGCACGAGCACCGCCATCAGCGCGCCCATGTCGCGGGAGCCGTAGCCCCCCTGCAGATACTGGACCGCGATGGGGATGGTGCGGTACTTGTTGCCGATGACGAGGTAGGGCAGCAGGTAGTCGTTCCAGATCCACATGGCGTTGAGGATCGCGACGGTGATCGCGGTGGGCCGGAGGATGGGGAAGACCACGAGGAAAAAGGTCTGGATGGGGTTGCAGCCGTCGATCATCGCGGCCTCCTCGATTTCGAGCGGGATCGATTTGACGAAGCCGCTGAACATGAAGACCGACAGCCCCGCGCCGAAGCCGAGGTAGATGACGATGATGCCCACGGGGTTATCGAGGTGGAGCATGTTGGCGACCTTGGACATCGGGAACATGACCATCTGGAAGGGGACGATCATGCTGAAGACGAAGAGGTAATAGAGCGCGCTGGAAAACTTCCCCTTCGAGCGGATGATGTACCAGGCGGTCATCGCGGTGAAGAGGATGATCGCCCCCACCGAAAAGACGGTAATGAAGAGGGAGTAGCCGAACGCCGAGAGGAAGCCCGCCTTCTCGATGCCGCTCAGGTAGTTTTTGAATCCCACAAAAGTGGCTGGGCCGTCAGCGGTCTCGGTGAGGGTCGGGAGCTTGAAGGGCGCGTCGGAGATGAAGAACTGCCCCTTGAAGGAGTTCATCAGCACGACCAGGATGGGCGCGAGCACCAGCAGCGCGAGGATGAGCAGCAGGATGAAGATGGCCGCGTTTGCGAACCTGCGTTTGACTGCCATCAGTTCTCGACCTCCTTCCGGCGGGTGAGCATGAGCTGGGTAAAGGCGATCACGCCGACGACGATGAAGAAGACGGTCGCCTTGGCCTGGCCGACCCCCTCGAAGCCGACGCGCCCGTAAAAGGTGTTATAGATGTCGAGCGCGAGCATCTGGGTCTCCTTGGCCGGCGCGCCGCCGGTGAGGGCGAAGTTCTGGTCAAAGAGCTTGAAGGAGTTGGTGAGGGTGAGGAAGGTGCAGATGGTGATCGAGGGCATCACGTTGGGGATCGTGACGTGGATGAGCGACTGCCAGCCCGACGCGCCGTCGATGGCCGCCGCCTCGGTGAGCTCGCCCGAAATGTTCTGGATGCCCGCGATGTAGATGACCATCATATAGCCCACAAGCTGCCAGTTCATCAGCACGACCAGCCCCCAGAAGCCGTATTTGGCCGAGAAGGTGATGTCCACCCCGAAGCGGAGCAGAAAGCCGTTGATGATGATCTGCCAGATATAGCCGAGCACGATGCCGCCGATGAGGTTGGGCATGAAAAAGACGGTGCGGAAGAGGTTGGTGCCCTTCATCGCGCGGGTGAGCAGCATGGCGAGCGCGAAGGAGAGCAGGTTGATGGTGATCACCGAAACGACGGTGAATTTCACGGTGAACCACAGGGCGTTGAGGAAGTCTCTGCTGCCGGTAAACGCCTTGACGTAGTTGGCAAGCCCCACCCACTGGGTGTTGGTCACCGTTGTGAACTCGGTAAACGAGAGGTAGACGCCCATCACGAACGGGATGAGAAACGAGATGGCGAACGCGATGAACGTCGGCAGCGCGAAGAAGGCGAAATACTTTCTCAGCGTTTTTGACATGACATCCCCTCCTGTCGGATAACAAATGCCGTCCCGCACCGCGGGGTGCGGGACGGCGGGAAGATCAGCGGATGGGACAGCGCCCGCTGTTACAGGTTGCTTTCAGCCTTCCACTCGTCGACGACCAGCGTCTTGACGTCGTCCCACGTCTTGGTGCCCTGCGCGTACTGGAGCAGCGCGGCGCCGAAGTCGTCCTTGAAGGTCTGGCTCGGGAAGACGAGGAACGCGCTCCACGGCACGGAGGAGACGCCCTCCTTGCTCATCCAGGCGCTGACTTCCCTGGCGAGCGGGTCGGTCGGGCGCTCATCCTCGGCAAAGGTGTCGAACGGGGCGATGAAGCCGAGCTTGTTGGTGACGAAATCCTTGCCCGTGTCGGAGGAATAGAGCCAGTAGATAAAGTCGGCGGCCAGCTTTTGCTTTTCGGCGGGAGCCTGGCTGTTGATCGCGAAGAAGTTCTCGGTGCCGACGCAGATTCCCTGGGACTCCTCGCCGTCCACGCCGATGTAGATCGGCAGGAACTTGATATCCTCCTCCTTGACGGTGTTGCCCTCGACCTCTGCGATCTGGCTCCACGCCCAGTTGCCGTTCTGGACCATCGCGCACTGTCCGAGCGCGAATTCCGCCATCGAGTCGGCGACCTGCTTGCTGCCGAGCAGCTTAGGATCGACGGTCGAGTTGTTCAGATAGAGGTCGAAGATGTTCTTGTAGTTGTCGCTGTACTGGAAGGTGATCTCCTTGGTGGCGTCGGTCGAGAGGTCGACGTTGTTGGCCTCGAACTCATAGTGGATCGGCAGGTTGGCCAGGTGGGTCTGCCAGCGCCAGTCCTCGCCGGGCTTGAGGGAGGTGGAGGCGAAGACGCCCTTGATGCCGAGCTGGTCCTTCTTGGCGGTCATGTCCTCGACGACCTCCTTGAGCTTCTGGAAGCCGCGGATCTCATCCATCGACTTGGCCTTCGCGCCGTCGAGGGCGAAATACTTCTCCATGATCGCGTTGTTGTAGATGATGCCGTAGCCCTCGACCACGTAGGGGATGCCGACAACTTTGTCGCCGTCGGTGATGGCCAGGCCCTTGTCGGTCAGGTGCTGGTAGAGCTCGGTGCCCGAGAGGTCGGCGCAGTAGTCCTTCCAGTTGGCGTAGCCCTTGGGGCCGTTGATCTGGAAGAGGACGGGGGCGTCCGCCTTGGCGATCTCGGATTTGAGGGTCTGCTCGTAGGTGCCCGACGCGGCGGTCACGACGTGCAGCTTGACGCCCGTCTCCGCCTCGTAGGCCGCGGCGATCTCGTCATAGACCGGGGCGATCTCGGGCTTGAAGTTGAGGTAGTAGAGCTCGCCGCCCGCGGCAGGCTGAGTGGCCTGGTCGCCCGAGGTCGTGCCGCTGGGGTCGGCCGCGGGGGTGCTCGGCGTGCCGGTGTCGCCGGTCGAGCCGCAGGCCGCCAGCGTGGCGAGCATCGCAATCGCAAGGATCAGTGCCAATAATTTTTTCATTCTGGTTTCCTCCTGTTATCGGTTGTGTGTACGGATCAAACCATAGGCTGCAAATGTTTGCTGAAACGTTTCCGGTAACGCTACCGGAAACGTTTCCAGTTGACGCTTTCAATATATCCTCTCTGGAAAAAAAGTGCAAGAGCATTTGCTGAAAAATAGCAGGATACCTAAACATATCCGGCCCCTTTTAGGTGACGTGCACAATTTCCCCGCCGGCCGCGCGCGTCAGCGCGGCGCCTGTGGATTATTTTACGCCATGCCGAAGGAATTATTGATCGAAAAGCAAATTTTCATGCAGCCTGCCCCGGAAAAACGCGGCTTTTTCGCCGCGCGCCCGCGTTCTTTTACAAAATACAGCCGCATATAGATTAGTAGACAGAACGCAGGGGAGGTTTCGCTTTGAAAGGTTTGCCGGAGGAGCGCGCGATCACGTTCGCCCACTATATCATTGACAACAATACCACCGTACGGGCTACCGCCAAGGAATTTCATATATCGAAATCGACGGTACATAAGGACGTAACCGACCGGCTCAAAAAGATCAACCCGCTGGTATACGCGCAGGTCAAGGAGGTGCTCGACCGCAACAAGTCGGAGCGCCACATCCGCGGCGGCATCGCCACCCGGGAGAAATACGCGCGCCTCAAAACCCACGCCTGATCAAACGCAAACGAAAGGCCCGCCGCGGATGCAGCTGCATCCGCGGCGGG
>NZ_JANFZX010000046.1:0-23970 GCF_024461615.1 Anaerotruncus sp. DFI.9.16 | reverse complement strand
CCGACTTCTTGGGCGCGCAAGAAGTCGGCCCGCCCGCCGGGGCGGGTCCCGGCAAGCTCCACCGCTCACTGAGCGGCAAACCTAAGAACCCCCGCCGCCGGAAGGGCGGCAAGCTCCGCCGCTCTCGAGCGGCACAACAGAGGACAGGGCGGCATAACAAGTCCCCCGCGCGCGTATACATATAGAACGGAACCGAATACGGCGCGGGAGGTTAGCAGTATGTTTACAGTCTCATTCCGGGTGACCAAAAAGCAGGTGGCCGCGGCGGCGGCGGTGTTTGTGCTGGCGCTGGCGGGGGGCATCTGGGCGCAGGCGGCGCTGTCGGAGCTGCGGGGCGACCCGGCGCAGGCCCCGGCGGAAGCGAAGGTGGAAAAGGTCGCGGCCAAAACGAATGAACAGAGGATCTCCTTCCTCGAAACGTTCGGCTGGGAGGTCGAAGGGGAAGAGGACGAGATCGTGGAGGTCAAAATCCCGCAGGAATTCGACGACGTATTCGAGAAGTACAATGAGATCCAGAAGCAGCAGGGCTGCGATCTGAGCAAGTACGCGGGCAAGCGGTGCAAACGCTACACCTATGTGATCGAAAACTACCCCGGCCAGGCGGAGGGCGTGCGCGCCAACATCCTTGTCTATAAGAACAAGGTGATCGGCGGCGACGTCTGTTCGGTCGAGCTGGACGGCTTCATGCACGGGTTCGCGCAGCGCACCGATTGAACGGACGGCGCGGATATGGTACAATACCCGCGAGGCGGCTATTGTACCGGACTTATGCGCAGGACGATCCGCGCCCCTGGCGCTTTCGTCCCGATGCGCGATTGTCCCACCGCGCGCTTTGCGCTTGTGGTACAATAGTCCCCGGAATCCCCGCGCGGCAGGCGCCGCGCGGGAGAAGGGGGCGAAGGTATGGCGGAAACCGAGCGACTGGATAAGGTGGTGGCCTCCCGGACGGCGCTGTCCCGCCGGGAGGTGCGCCGGCTTGCCTCCCGCGGGCAGGTGACGGTGAACGGCCTGCCCGAGCGCTCCTGCGAGCGGCGGGTCGACCCGGATACGGACGAGATCGCCGTGGCCGGCAGGCCGCTGGAAATGGGCCGCCACGCCTACCTGATGCTCAATAAGCCCCGCGGGGTGGTGTGCGCCACCCACGACGACAAGCTGCCGACGGTGCTCGACCTGGTGCCGGAGGAGCTGCGGCGCAGCGGGCTTTTCCCGGCGGGCAGGCTGGACAAGGACACCGAGGGGTTCGTGCTCATCACCGACGACGGGGAGTTTGCCCACCGCATCCTCGCGCCCAGGAGCCACGTGCCCAAAACCTATACCGCGCGGCTGGACAGGCCGGCGGGGCCGGAACTTGTCGAGGCGTTCGCGGCGGGAGTCGTCCTCGACGGGAGGACGTGCATGCCCGCTCTCCTCGCGCCCGACCCGGACGACCCCCGGACGGCGCGGGTGGTCCTGCGGCAGGGGATGTACCACCAGGTCAAACGGATGTTCGGAGCGTACGGGATCACGGTCACGGCGCTGCGCCGGGACGCGATCGGGGGGCTGGCTTTAGACCCGAATCTGGAGCCCGGAAAATGCAGGAAACTCAGTAAAATAGAGGTAGAACGGATTTTGACGGAGGGGCTGTAAAGCCCGCTGCGGCGGGGAATTTGGCGGTGCGGGCCGCCGGGGAAGGGACAGGCTGTTCAAAAAAGCGACAAAGTTTGGACACACATTGCCTATAAAAATGTAGTATGATGGTCGAAAAGCCTGGTTCCGATCCCCAGAAAAACCGCTGTGGAAAAAATAATGATTTTTCCACAACGAAAATAAGAATTTGTGTTGCAATATACACAAATTTGTTGTAAAATATTCGTAATGGCTTGTAAGATTAAAAACGCGGCCTTTTTTTCGTCCATCTACGGCGGACAAAAATCGCGCCTCGGCCACAGAAAGAACCATGTGTTTGGCAAAGCACAACCGATTACGAGTAAAGAGGGGATTTGAATGTCAAACAGGCTTTTCCAGGGAATCGTCCACCAGATGAGAGACTGTATCGACAGGGTGATCGGCGTCGTGGATGACAGCGCGACGATCATCTCGTGCAGCGATCTCACCAAAATTGGCGAAACGAGCGATTTCTTTACGCTCGACGTCGGCGACACGAACGAGGTGTTCGTGCGCGACGGCTATACGTATAAGCCGTTTGGCAACAAGATGAAACCCGAATTTGCGGTTTTTGTCGAAGGTGTGGACGATCCCGCCGCAAAATACTGCAACCTCCTGGCGATCTCCCTCTCGTCAATCAAGCAGTATTACGACGAGAAATACGACCGGAACAACTTCATCAAAAACGTCATCCTCGACAACATCCTGCCGGGGGACATCTATGTCAAGGCGCGGGAGCTGCACTTCAACACCGACTCCACCCGCGTCGTCCTGCTCATCCGCATCGTCGCTTCCAACGACATCTCCGCCTTCGACGTCATTCAGAACCTCTTCCCCGATAAGCAGAAGGACTTCGTCTTCAACATCTCCGAAAGCGACATCGTGCTCGTCAAGGAGACAAAGCCCGGCATCGAGTCGAAAGACCTCGAAAAGCTCGCGCGCTCGATCGTGGACACGCTGGGCAGCGAGTTCTACACCAAGGTGGTCGTGGGCATCGGCACCTCGATCGTCGGCGTGAAGGATCTGGCCCGCAGCTTCAAGGAGGCGCAGGTGGCGCTTGAGGTCGGCAAGGTGTTCGACACCGAAAAGGCGATTGTCAGCTACGACAACCTCGGAATCGCGCGGCTGATTTACCAGCTGCCGACCACCCTGTGCGACATGTTCCTGCGGGAGGTCTTCAAAAAGGGCTCGATCGAAAGCCTCGACCACGAGACCCTCTTTACCATCCAGAAATTCTTTGAGAACAACCTCAACGTGTCGGAGACGAGCCGCAAGCTCTTCGTCCACCGCAACACTCTCGTCTACCGGCTCGAGAAGATCAAAAAGCTCACGGGGCTCGACCTGCGGGAATTCGACCACGCGATCATCTTCAAGGTGGCGCTGATGGTCAAGAAATACCTGACGGCGAATCCGGTGAAATATTAATTGTGAAACCTGGCCTGCCGAAAGACAGGCCTTTTCAAAGGCGGTGTACCAGTGATCGAATTCGTCAATGTCTCCAAAGTCTACAAGGCGACGGGGACGCGCGCGCTCAGCAATTTCAATGTGAGTATTGACAGAGGGGAATTCGTATTCGTCGTCGGCCCGTCGGGAGCTGGGAAGAGCACCTTTATCAAGCTGCTGATGCGGGAGGAGAAGCCGACGTCGGGAGAGATCTACGTCAACGGCCAGAACCTCGTGCGCCTCAAGCGGCGCAAGGTCCCCTACTACCGCCGCACGCTCGGGGTGGTGTTCCAGGATTTCCGGCTCATCCCGACCATGAACGTCTATGACAACGTCGCGTTCGCGCTGCGGGTCACCAACGTGTCCGCCAAGGACATCCGCAGCCGCGTCCCGTACATACTCGGCCTGGTCGGGCTTTCCGGCAAGGCCAAGAGCCTGCCCGAGCACCTGTCGGGCGGCGAACAGCAGCGCGTCGCGCTTGCGCGCGCGCTCGTCAACAACCCCCCGCTCATCATCGCGGACGAGCCCACCGGCAACATCGACCCCGATCTCTCGTTTGAGATCGTCGACCTGCTCAGCGAGATCAACAAATGCGGCACCACCATCGTCATGGTCACCCATGAACACAACCTGGTGAGCGAGTTTGACCACCGGGTGATTACGATCGACGAGGGAACCATCATCTCGGACGACCGGAACAGGGGGTACTACGACGAATGAAGGGCAGCAGTTTCGGGTACCTCATCAAGGAGGGCGCCAAGAGCATCTACGCGAACCGGCTGATGTCGTTCGCGTCGATCGGCACGCTGGTGGCGTGCATGCTCCTGATCGGCGCCTCGATGCTTTTTTCGATGAACGTCAACAAGATCGTCGGCTTCGCGGAGACCCAGAACGAGGTCGTGGTTCAGCTGGAGGACGGCCTCGACGAGGAACAGATCGCGGACGTCGGGCTGGAGCTCGGGCTTGTGGACAACATCTATAACCAGCGGTTCGTCTCGAAGGACGAGCTGCTGGAGGAGCAGAAGGCCAAGTCCCCCGAGCTGGAGGACCTGCTCACCGGTTTGGAGGGCGACCAGAACCCCCTCTTCAACTATTACAGCGTGCGGGTGAAGGACCTCTCCGTCCTCACCGGCACGGTCATGCGGCTCGAATCGATCTCGGGGGTTTCCGCGGTGCGCGCCCCCGACGCGGTCGCGGAGGCGTTTTCCAGCATCAAGCGCGCGGTGTCGGTCAGCGGCATGTTTATCGTCGCCATCCTCATCGTCGTGTCGCTGGTCATCATCGCCAACACGATCAAGGTCACCGTCTTCAACCGCCGCAAGGAGATCAATATCATGAAATACGTCGGCGCGACCGACGCCTTCATCCGGCTGCCCTTCTTCGTGGAAGGGTTCCTGCTCGGGCTGCTCTCCGCGCTGCTCGCCTTCGGGCTGCTGTGGATCGGCTACAACTATGTGCTCGACGCGGTGTCCCTCAATCCCTCCGCCTTTATCCAGTCGGCCTATCAGAACACGATCCCCTTTGAGGAGGTCGCGCTCGAGCTGCTTGCCTGGTTCGCGGGCGGAGGCATCGGGATCGGCGTGTTCGGCAGCATGTTCTTTGTAAACAGATACCTGAAAGTATGACCTTCGCTGCGGCGGAAGGCGGAAGGGGGGCCTGGATGTGGGCGAAAAGGGCAAACGCGTTTTTGCGTGGATGATGGCGCTGCTTATGGCTGTCATGGTCGTGGCGCCGACCGTGTCGATCCTGGTGCACGCGGACGACGACGAGGAATACGAGGACGATTACGACGAGGACGAGGACGACCTCCAGGACATGCTCGACCGCCTCAACAGCAAATACAAGAAGCTGCAGGAGCAGAACAACGCCGTGCAGCAGAAGATCAACGCGGCCGCTTCTGAGAAACAGAAGCAGGTCGTCATCAAGCAGGAGATCGACGGGCAGATCAACACGACGATCGAGCAGATCGACACGCTCGACGAGCGGATCACGGTGCTCGAGCAGCGGATCGCGGAGAAGACCCGCGAGATGTCCGCCAAGCAGAAGGAGATCGACGAAAACTTCTCCCTCTACCAGCAGCGGCTGCGCGCGATGTGCTCCTTGCAGGGGACAAGCACCCTCGGCCTCGTGCTCGGGGTGGACGACTTTTCCGACATGCTGCTGCGCACCGACGTCGTGACCGCCGTGGCGCAGCATGACACCGACCTGATCAACGAGCTCAAGGAGCAGAAGGCGGAGCTCGAGGCGATCAAGAAGGAGATCGAGGACGACAAGACCTCCGTCGAGGAGGACAAGCGTGAGACGGTCTCCAAGCAGGAGGAGCTCAAGGCCCAGCAGGCGACCGCCGTTTCACGGATCCAGGACATCGCCGCCCAGGAGCAGGAATTCCTGGCCAACAAGGCCGAGCTCACCAAGCAGATGCAGCAGGTCCAGGCGGAAATTTCGGCGATCATCGCGGAGATCAACAAGACCTCCCTCAACACGAAATATATCGGCGGCGGCATGGCGTGGCCCTCCGCCTCCCTTTTCCAGGTGACCTGCCCCTACGGCTCCCGCTTCGGCGGCAGCGATTTCCACACGGGCATCGACATCTCGGGCGGCGGCGCCTACGGCTCGCCCGTGCTCGCGGCCAACTCGGGCACCGTCAAGGTTGCGAACACCTCCTTCACGCCCGGCTACGGCTACGGCAAGTACGTCATCATCGACCACGGCGGCGGCATCCAGACCCTCTACGGGCATATGAGCGCGCTTTCCGTCTCGGTCGGGGACGTTGTGGCGCAGGGGCAGAAGATCGGCGAGGTCGGCTCGACCGGCTGGTCGACCGGCCCGCACATCCACTTTGAGATCCGCGTCAACAACAAGGCGGTCAATCCGCAGGGCTGGTCCCCGTGACGTGAAAAACAGAGAACCTTCCGGTGAAGGGCGGAGACTCTCCGCCCTTCGCATTGTCCGGCGCGGCCGCGCCGGGCGGCGGCCGGATTTGGCGGAGGCCGCGGGGCGGCCCCCGCGGACACAGCGGCCGGCCTGACCCGTCCGGGCGACAGAACGCAGGCCGAAAGGAGACGACTGATGAGCAAAAAGATTTCTTTGGGGGCGGCGATCGCGTTCACGGTGATCGTCATCACGGCGACGATCACGATGACGTGGCTTTTTGCGCGGCGCAGCTTTGACGAGACCGCCTATAACCTCAGCGAGCGCGAGGCGATGTATTCCAAGCTCGCCGAGGTGGACGACTACGTGCGGCAGAACTACACCGGCGCGATCGAGGAGGGCGAGCTGGTCAACCAGCTCGTCACCGGCTACCTCAACGGCACGGGGGACGCGTACGCGCGCTATTACGACGCGGCCGCCTACGCCCGCCTCAAACAGAGCTACAACGACCAGCGGGTGCAGATCGGCATCGTGCCCCGGATGGATGAGAGCGGCTACATCGTCGTCGACGAGGTCTATCCCGATTCGCCCGCGCAGGCCGCCGGCCTGCAGGAGGGCGACCTGATCGTGCGCATCGACGAGACCGACATCACCGCCGAAAACTACAGCGAGGCGGTTTCGATGCTCTACGGCGCGGCCGGCACCAAGATGAATATCGTCGTGCGCCGCGGCGTCGAGGACAGCACGCTGCCCGACATGACCCGCCGCTTCGTCGAGGTCCCGTCGGTCTATTCCTCCATGCTTGAAAACCAGATCGGCCTGGTCGTCATCAAGGACTTCGCCGACAATACCCCCGACCAGTTCACCAAGCAGGTGGACAGGCTGATCGACGAGGGCGCGCAGGGCCTTGTGTTCGACGTGCGCGGGGTCAGCATCACCTCCTCCGGCACCTCCGCCCTCGACTCGGTGGCCGAGGCGCTCGACAAGCTCCTCCCCTCCGGGGTGCTCGCCTCGACCGTCGACAAGACGGGACGGGTGGAAAACACCAAAATTTCCGACGCGCGGGAGGTCACTCTCCCGATGGCGGTGCTCATCAATGAGAAGACCTCGGGGGAGTCGGAACTCTTCGCGGCGGTCATCCGCGACTACAACAAGGGCAAGCTCATCGGCCAGAAGACCGCCGGCAAGGGGACGATGCAGCGCATCTTCCCGCTGACCGACGGCAGCGCGGTCGAAATCACGACGGCGGTCTACAACCCGCCGACCAGCCCGAGCTTTGATGGGGAGGGCGTGCGGCCCGACTTCGAGGTCAAGATGAACGACGACTCGATGCCGGGGAACCTGCTGACCGACCCGCAGCTCCAGAAGGCGGTGGATTCGATCATCGCGACCATCCGCATGAACATGACGGTCATCGACCTGGAGCCGGAGGAGAGCGGCGGCGCGGCGTCCGCCACGTCTCTGCCCGACGCGGCGTACGCGAGCTCCTCGGAGGAGGAGCCGTCCGCCGCCGAATCGTCCGAGACGGCGTCCTCCGGCGAGGAATCCTCCGCCGCAGAATCCTCCGATATGGAGGAACCGCGGGACGTGTCGAGCGAGGCCTCCTCCGAGGAGGAAGAGGCTTCGTCGGGCGAACCGGAGCCCGAAGCCGAACCGGAACCGGCGCGCGAACCGCTCGACCTGACGGAATTCAGCGCCGCGATCGACCTGCTGGCGGGGCTCACCTTCGAGGTGCCCGCGCCTCCGGTGCAGTCCGAGGCGCCCGCCGCGAGCGAACCCGTCGTGAGCGAGCCTCCGGCGAGTCAGCCAGCCGAATCTCAGCCCGCGGAGAGCGGGGCTCCCGCCGAATCGCAGGCGGAGAGCCAGCCGCCCGCGGAATCCTCCGGGACGGAGAGCGGCCCGGAGGGCTCTTCCTCCGAGGGGACCGCGACCTCCGGGGAGGAGGAGACCGAGTCGTCGAGCGAGGCGTCCTCCGCGCCGCCCGCACGCCTCGGGGCGTTCTCCAGCGGCAAAAGATAAGCGAAGCGTCCGGGCGGCCGCCGAAAGGCGGCCGATCTTTTGCGTGTGCGCGTGGGAAAGCGCCCCGCGCGTGAAACCGGCGGCCCCGTGCATATCCCGCGCGGCCGGGACATAAGATGAAGGGACAGGTCGTAAGAGGGGGGGCAGGGAAAGATTCCCTGTAAACAATTCCTTAAAAAACTTTGGAACGCTTGACATATTTGAACGTTTTGACTATAATACTAACCATTGCTATACGTCTGGCTGCAAAACGCGCGCGAGAAGCGGGAAGACCCGATGTCCGCGCCGCCGGGGGTATGCGCTTTTTTCGTATCTGCGGGATTTCGTGATGGAACCAAATGCTCTGTAAAGGAGAATGGGATATGGCAACGGAAATGTTAATGACACAAGAGGGCTACGAGGCGCTCAAAAAGGAACTGAATGAACTCAAGAGCGTGACCAGGGGGGAGATCTCCGAAAAAATCCGTGTGGCGCGCGGGTTCGGCGACCTGTCGGAGAACAGCGAATACGACGAGGCCAAGAACGAGCAGGCGGTCGTCGAGGCGCGCATCAAAAAGCTGGAGGACCAGCTCAAGAACGTCAAGATCATCAGCCGGGACGAGATCTCCACCGACGCCGTTTCGGTCGGCTGCAAGGTCAAAATCCTCGACGTTGATTTCGACGAGGAGATGGAGTACGTCATCGCCAGCTCGGTCGAGTCGCATTCCGACCTCGACGCGATCTCCGACGAGTCGCCGGTGGGCAAGGGGCTCATCGGCCACAAGGTGGGCGATGTGGTGGAAATCCAGGCGCCCGCCGCCGTCCTGAAACTGAAAATTCTCGAGATCAGCCGGTAAGCAGAGTAAATATTTTGTAAAAGCGGGCTTTGCAAGAGCCCGCTTTTTTGTTATAATAACCGCATGGCAGACGGGCCGCGGGGCCCGCAACAGATAAAGGATGTGCATACGATGGAAGAATCCCGCAACCTCCCGGAGGGGGAGCTGACCGAGCAGGAGGAACAGCAGAAGCTGTCCGAGGTCCTGCAGATCCGGCGCGACAAGCTGGAATCCTTGAAAGCCGAGGGGAAAAACCCCTTTGAGATTACCACCTACAGCCGCACCGCCTACGCGCGGCAGATCGTCGACCGGTTCGACGAGCTGGAGGGACGGGAGGTGTCCATCGCGGGGCGTATGATGAGCCGCCGCATCATGGGCAAGGCCTCCTTCCTCGACCTGCGCGACGCCTCGGGCCGGGTGCAGAGCTATGTGCGCCGCGACGAGGTGGGCGACGAGCGGTACGCAGATTTCAAGAAATGGGACATCGGCGACATCGTCGGTATCCGCGGCGAGGTCTTCCGCACCCAGAAGGGGGAGATCTCGGTCAAGGCGCACGAGATCGTGCTCCTCTCCAAATCCCTGCTGCCGCTGCCCGAGAAGTGGCACGGCCTCAAGGACACCGAGTTGCGCTATCGCCAGCGGTATGTCGACCTCATCGTGAGCCCCGAGGTCAAGGAGACCTTCGTCAAGCGGTCGAAGATCATCACCGCCATCCGCGGCTACCTGGACGGGCTGGGCTTCCTCGAGGTCGAGACCCCCGTGCTGCACACGATCGCGGGCGGCGCGGCCGCGCGGCCGTTCATCACCCACCACAACGCCCTCGACATCGACATGTACATGCGCATAGCGCTCGAGCTGCACCTGAAGAGGCTGATCGTCGGCGGGTTCGACAAGGTGTACGAGATCGGGCGGGTCTTCCGCAACGAGGGCATCGACACCCGCCACAACCCCGAGTTCACCCTGCTCGAGCTCTATGAGGCGTACACCGACTACCACGGCATGATGGACATCACCGAGGGGCTCATCCGCCACTGCGCGCATGCGGTGCTCGGCACCGGCGTTATCCGGTACGGCGACGTGGAGATCGACCTCGATAAGCCGTTCGAGCGCCTCACGATGCGCGATGCGGTCAAAAAGTACGGCGGCGTCGACTTCGCGGAGGTGGAGACGCTCGAGCAGGCGCGCGCGCTCGCGAAGGAGCACCACATCGAATACGAGGAGCGCCACGGCAAGGGGGATATCCTGAGCCTCTTCTTCGAAGAATATTGTGAGGAGCACCTGATCCAGCCGGTCTTCATCACCGACCATCCGGTGGACATCTCCCCGCTTTCCAAGCGCAAGCCGGAGGACCCCGAATACACCGAGCGGTTCGAGCTCTTCATCCTCGGGCGGGAGCACGCCAACGCGTTCAGCGAGCTCAACGACCCGATCGACCAGCGCGGCCGGTTCGAGCACCAGGCGGCGCTCAAGGCCGCGGGCGACGAGGAGGCCACCGACGTCGACGAGGATTTCCTCACGGCGCTCGAATACGGCATGCCCCCGACGGGCGGGCTCGGCATCGGCGTCGACCGCTTGGTGATGCTGCTGACCAACAGCGCGTCGATCCGCGACGTGCTGCTCTTCCCGACCATGAAGCCGATCAGGGACTGACCGGACCGCTGAACAGACAAAAGGAGGTGGGCGTCCTTGGGAGAACCGGATAAAAAGGAATCCCGTGTGGTGCACAAGCGCAGGCTGGGCATTTTTGTCGTCGCGCTGATCGTCGTCGTGCTGCTCGCGCTCGCCTATTTTTTCAGCGAGGGGACCGACGACGGGAAGCTGACCGTCGTGGCCGCGGTGCGCGGCTACCTCTCGGTCGAGCAGAAGGACGCGCTGACCATGCAGCTGACCGGCTACGCCCCCGATATCGAGGAGGGGGGCGCGCCGGTGACGCTGGTGACCTACGAGTTCCCGGCCACGGGCGGCGGCGACACGGCGAAGATGCTCGGCGAGCTGAGCGGCGCCCTCTCCGAGGGGGACGCCGACCTGGTGCTGCTCGACAGCTACGTCTATGACCTGCTCGGCAACGACACCCTCTTCGAGGACCTTTCGGCACGCTATCCCGACGACCCGGCGGTCGTCGGGCGGTATCGCTACGCGATCTCGGGCAAGCCGTTTGCCAACGCGGAGGGGCTGGAGGAGTTGCCGACCCTCTACTTCGTGCTGCGCAGCGCCGAATCCAGCGCGGTCAACAGGAACGCGCAGACCCTGGACGACTATGACGTGCGGCGGCGCCTGCTCGACAACGTGGCGAACAGCACGCCCCCATCGAGCTACGCGGCGCAGGGGCTGGTCGGAAGCGATGAAGAAGCCTGATAAAAGCGGACCTGCGCGCAGGTCCGCTTTTTGCATCCGCCGCGCTTGACAAACGCCCCCGCGCGGCGTAAAGTGGAACCATTAAGACAGCGAGGTGTTTGATATGAAAACGCGCAGAATGCCGGCCTTCCTGCTGGCGGCCGCCGCCGCCCTGAGCATGAGCCTTTCCGCGGCGGCGCTGACCGCCGGCGCGGCTGATGTGCATGAGAACGTCCTGCCTCCCGCGCCCTCGGCGGACGCGAGTTCCTACGCCGTGGCGCTCGACGGGGAGCAGATGCTCTTCGGCCCCGCCGACTGGAGGCTGGAGGGCAACCCCTTCGCGGCCGCCGCGTCGAAATACGCCTCCGATGAGACCGTCCACCTCCAGACCCTCCCCGCCGACGGGGTGAGCCGGCTGGCGGTCAACGCCGCGCTCTGCGGCGTTGTGGTCGAACCGTCGGACACCGGCAGCTTTGAACTGGATACCGTCGGCGCGTCGGGACCGATCAGCGCCAGGCTGACCCTTTCGGGCGGGACCCTCACCCTCACAGCGCGGGGCTCCACCGGCCTGCGCTATCTCTGCACCCGTGAGGACGCGCGGGTCAACACCGTCCTGCTGCGGGTGCCCGCGCAGCGGTATTTTTCGCTGACGCTCTCGGCGCGCGACGCGCTCGTGCACGCCTACGGCGAAGCGGTGGGATCGGTCGGCGGCAGCGCCGACGGCGGGATGCTCTACGTCACCGCCGAAAAGCTCTCCGCGCGTTGCACGATGACCTGCACGAACGGCGACGTCGTGATCGAGGCGGACGAGATCACCGGGAAGCAGGACATCCAAACGGACAACGGCGACATCGCCGTCATCGCCGGCAAAGTCGGCGGCGAGCTCTATTTCCGCAGTGAAAACGGGGATATCGCCGTCCGGGCCGAAACGCTCGGCCGCGCGACGATTACGACCCAGAACGGCGACCTGCTGCTCGACGTGAAGGAGCTCACCAGGGACACCTATCTGAAGGACCTGAACGGGGACGTCCGCGTCAACTTCCGCAAGGAGCCGCAGGATCTGGACTTCGTCTTTTCGGGCGGCAACTTCGACGAGATGAGGCTCCCGCGCGGCTGGGACGGCGGCGTCACCCTCGGAAGCGGCGAGCCGAAATTCACGCTGCGCACGGAAAACGGCGAGGTCCGCGTCACCTTCGGGAAGCTCGAGACCCCTTGACGGAGAGATTCCGGGCCCCCCGCGAAGGCCGGCGTTCGCCGCCGCATGATTGGCGGATTTGCCGTGAATTGAATATGAAAAAACGGAAGAAGGACGCCAAAGTTTCATTGGCGTCCTTCTCTGATACCCCGGCGGGGGCGCGCGTCTAAGGCTGGAATCCGATTTTCCGCGCGGCGGGCCATGGGCACTCCCGCCACTGGCCCTCGTTTTCGTCCGGATCCCCGGTGAGCAGGTCCACGGCGGCGTCCGCCAAAAAGCCCAGATAGCTCTCTGCCGCGCTGTCGCCGCAGAGCAGCTTCCACATCAGGCCGCCGAACAGGTACGATTCCGCGAATTCCCGCCAGCTGTGCAGGCCTCTGACCGCCTTTTGGGACAGCTCCCACAGGATGCCCACGGCCTCCCCCTCGGTGATCCAGCCCAGATAGCAGCCCCAGCGGGCCAGCATGGCCGCCCGGCCCACGTCCCAGCCCAGCAGGAAGTCGGGGAGATACCGGTCCTTGAAGTACTGGACAAACCGCCAGCCCCGGCAGACCGACGCCCGGTCCTCCTCGTCCATGCCCTCCTCCAGAAGCTCCTCCGGCGAATCCGCCTCACAGTAGAGGGCGTAGCGCAGGGTGTAGCCCTCCCGGGTCAGGTAGCGGATGGTGTCCAGCAGCTCGCCCCGCCCGTTGATGCCCCAGGAGCGGCGGACCAGGGAGACAATCTGCTGCTCCATGACGGGGATATGCTCCTCCACGTCCATGCCGCCCAGCTCGTGGTCGTTCAGCGTGGAGATAATGCCGGAGAGCAGGATGCCGAACCGGCCCCAGCGGGGGTCGTCCCTGGCGTAGGGGGCCGGCTCGGGCTCGGGCAGGGCGTCCAGTTGGGCCAGCTTTTCCTCCAGCACCTGATAGAGCTCCCGCTCCATCGCCTGGTCGAGCTCCCGCTCCTCATCCTCGCCGTCCTCTTCCTCTTCCTCCATGGCCAGGGTCTCCAGGGCGGCGGCGATGACGCCCATGTCCTCGCCGAAGAGCTGGTCCATCATGCCCTCCGCGCCGAGGGCGGCCGCCGCGGCCACCTTTTCGTCCACCGCCTGCTGGATCAGCTCCTGGTTGACCGCCATCTGAGCCATGGCCTCCGGGCTGAACATCTGGCCAAGGATCTCCACCTGGCGCTGCTGGTTGGCCGCATCCTGCTGCGCGGCTTGCCCCTCGTCGCTCTGCCGTTTCGCCGCATCTTCCGCCGCTTTTTCGGCGTCCTTCTGCGCCTGCTCCGCAATCTTTCGGCTCTTCTCCATGGATTCCTGGAGCTGCTGTGAGGCCGCGTCGCTGGCGGCCTGGGCCCGCTTCATGAGCTCGTCCATATCAAACATTTAGGTACCCTCCTTGTGGATATCATCCTGATCCGGCGGCAGGGTGTGCCAGGCGGGGGGCTCTTTTTTGCGGGAGAACAGCCGCTTCAGGCCGCCCAACACCCCCTCGACGATGTGGAACCAAAGGTGCCCCACAATAAACACAATCACAAGAGCGATCAGTACCGCGCCAATCTGTCCCCAGGGCATATTTCCGCCCCCTTATTTCGTCTTAAACTTGGTCATGAAGAACTCAGTGAACGCCTTCAACTCCTCCTCCTGGGAGACATACACGTACAGCGATTCGTCCTCCAGCCAGTCGCAGGCACGGATGCCGATGTAGCCCTTCCGGTCGGGATAGATGATGAACGCGTCCACAGGGTATTTGTTCTGATACGCCTTGTGGATTTCGGAGCGGCGGTAATACACCGGGTCGCCGCAGCCGGAGAGGTCCGGAACGGTGGGCACCGCCACGATCGTTTCGGCGGCCTCGTTCCAGCCCACGATCAGGTTGCCGATTTTGGTCTTGCTGCCGTGGACCAGCCCGTAGTTGAAGCGGCTCACGTCCTCGGTGTAGCCGAAGATCAGCTGATAGGCGTCACCGTTCTCCACCACCTGGTTGAACAGGGCCCGCATCTTCTTCCGGTTGGAGTCGCTTTTGGCCTGGTCGATCTCCGGCCCCTTGAACAGCTTGCTGAAAAGTCCCATACGAATGTTCCTCCTTGATATTTATGGATGATCCTGCTCGCGCAGTGTTTCCATATAGTCCAAAATGGCGTTGATTTGAAAATCGGTCGCATCATCAGCGGCGTCCGAAAAGAGAAAGGGCAGTGTGTCCGGGATCGCTTTGCGCAGGATGGCGGCGGAAAACAGCAGGTTGCCGAGCAGCTTTACCGTCTGCGTCCCGGCTCGGATGCCGAAGGCGCGCAGCATTTCCGTAAAGAACGCAAGCCGTCTTTTCAGGAATTCCCGACGCTTATCCTCCGACAGGCATTTGGCGAGCGCCTGCTGCTCCTCGATGCTCATGATCGCGAAGCGGTCCCGCCCCCCATAACAGACACGGCGGAGGAACCTTTCGACCCCCTCCCGCCAGCCGAGTCCGGGGTCGTCCATCAGTTCCCGCGCGCGCGCCAGCATTTGCGGCTGCTGGTAATAAAACGCCTGCACGACCAGATCCTCCTTGGCCGGGAAGAAGGAATAGAAAAAGGTGCGGGAAATTCCCACCCGCAGGTAGATCTGTTCGATCGTGGTGTGCTGGATGCCCTGCTTTGCCATCAGTTCAAGCCCTGTGGTGATCAGTTCCTTCCTGACCCGCTCCCGCTCCGCTTCGGAATAAGCTACCTTGGGCATGACGTCCCTCCGTTCAAAAATAAAAACAAAATTTTATTTCAGTTTTTATTATACCGGTCCGAAACCTGTTCCGCAAGGCCGGGAAATACGAATTGGAAGAAATACCGAGGGACGGCGTCTTTTATTGGGCATGTGGCTGTAAGGCCCGGGGAGCTGGCAGGGGAATGTGTTTTTTTGCGTGTTGCAGGAATTTCCTCTTGACAGCGTGACTAACTGTATATATACTATAGATACAGAAAGACACAGTAAGGCGCAGAAAGATCGGAGGCGGTCGTCTGGACATTATCCTGTCGAATTCCTCGCCGCGCCCGCTCTATGAGCAGATCGAGGAACAGATCAAAAACGGAATCCTGTCGGGGGCGCTCGGGCAGGGGGACGCGATGCCTTCCATCCGCTACCTGGCCAAACAGCTGCGGGTGAGCGTCATCACAACCAAGCGGGCCTATGACGATCTCGAGGCGGAGGGCTTCCTCGAGACGACGCCGGGCAAGGGGACCTATGTGTCGCTTGCCGGCCGCGACCGCCTGCGGGAGGTCGCCATGAGCCAGATCGAGGGGAAGCTCTCGGAGATCATCGACGCGGCAAAGTCGATCGGCCTGACGCTCGACGAGCTTTGGGAGATCACGGCCACGCTGTACAGGGAGGAACCATAGGATGGATCAGAACGTCATTGAGATCACCGGACTGAAAAAGCGGTTCGATAAGAGCGGTTTTGTGCTGGACCTGCCCCGCCTCGCGGTGCGGGAGGGGTACGTGACCGGCTTCATCGGCGAGAACGGCGCGGGCAAGACCACGACGATCAAGCTCGTGATGGACCTGCTCTTCCCCGACGAGGGGGAGGTCAGGGTGTTCGGCCGGGAGGCGCACGCCTTTTCCGAGCAGATCAAGCGGGATCTGGGCTACATCGGGGAGCAGACGGGCTTTCTCGGGCAGGCGAAGCTCAGGACCCTGCGCGAGATGGTGAAGCCCTTCTATCCCAACTGGGACGACGTGGTCTTCCGCCGTTATCTCGACCGCTTTTCCCTCGACCCGGGCAAGAAGTTCAAGGACCTCTCGAAGGGCAAGCAGAAGCAGTTCGCGCTTGCGCTGGCGCTCTCCCACCACCCGAAGCTGCTGCTGATGGACGAACCCACCGCGAACCTCGACCCGTTGGTGCGGCAGGAGCTGCTCGACATCCTCGCGGACGAGATCGAGCAGGAGGGGGTCAGCGTCTTTTTCTCCACCCACATCACCTCCGACCTCGACAAGATCGCCGATTACATCCTCTTCCTGCATGGCGGGAAGCTGCTGCTCGAGGGGGAGAAGGACGTCCTTACCGACAGCCACCGGATCGTCAAGGGACGCCGCGAGCTGCTGACCGGCGAGGTCGAGAGGCTGCTCTGCGGGGTGGAGGCGACCGAGTTCGGCTTCCGCGGGCTCGCGGGGGACCCCGGCGCGGTGCACGCGCTGCTCGGCGACGAGGCGCTCTACGAGAAGCCGACGGTCGAGGACCTCTTCCTCGGCTATACCCGCAGGGAAAGGGGGGAGGCGCGGTGAAGGAGATGCTTTCCGTCATCCGCATGGACCTGCTGAAGCTGCGCAGCGTCGCGGGGGCGATGTTCCCGCTGCTCATCATCGTGTTCTTTTTGTCCGCGACGCTGAGCGTCAGCGCGGCGGTCTTCCTCTATGTGATCGTCGTCTACTTCTTCGTGTACACCCCCGCCGCTTACGACGAGCAGAGCAAGGGGGACTACCTGACCGGCTCGCTGCCCGTGCGGCGGGAAAAGCTCGTCGCGGCGAAATACCTCTATGATCTCGCGGTGGTCGCCGGAGCCTGCCTGGCGGCGCTGGCCGCCGGGGGGATCGGCGCGGCGCTGAAGCTCGGCCGGGGCGGCTCGGTGACGGGGATGCTGCCGGTGCTCATCCTGATCGGCTGCGCCTTCACGGCGTTCGTCCAGCCGCTCATCCTCGGGTTCGGCGTGACGAGGGCCCGCTACTGGATCCTGGCCGCCTACGCGTTCGGCGTCGCGGCGGCGACCGTGCTCGGCATGAACGTGGGCGGAACGCGCGCGCAGATGCCTTCGGCGCTGCCCGGCTGGCTCGCCCCGCTGCTGATCCTGTTCGGCGCGGCGCTGCTCGCGGTATCCTATCCCATCGCGCGGCGGCTCTACGCCCGCCGCCAGTTCACCGACTGAGGAGGCCCGCCATGCGAAACGTGCTGCTGCTCTGCCGGACGGACTGGTTCCGGCTCGCCGGCCTGCCCAGGTATTCCCTTGTTTACCTGCTCATCCTGGCCGGCTTTTCCGTCTCCACCCATGTGGCTCCGATCGGCTATATCATGGCCTGCTACGTCCTGTCCGCCACGGTCGTGGGCTTCGACGACAACAGCGCGGCCGGGCTCTTCACGGGGACGCTCCCCGTCAGCCGCGCTCAGATCGTGTGGGGAAAGTACTTCTTCTGCACCGCGTTCCTGCTGCTGGCGGACGGGGTCGTGCTGCTCGTGAACCGCGCGGCCGCCGGACTGCTGCCGCCCTCCGTCAATCCGCTGCCGATCGGCTCGCTGCTCGCCCTCCAGTTCTGCGGCGCCGCGGTCATCATCGCGGTATCGCTGCCGCTCATCCTGCTGCTCGGCTCGATCCGGGCGCGCTACGGGCTGGTCGCGATCTACATGGCAGTCTTTTTCCTCCTCTTCCGGTACGCCTCGGAGGCGGGGCGCGGGGGGCTTCCGCCGCTGCCGTCCGGCGAGGTTTCCCTGCTCTGGCTGGTCGGGGCGGCGGCCCTGCTCGCTTCCGCCCTCATCACCGTGTGCCTCTACCGGGAACACGAATATCTGCAGTAGCGGGCGGGCCCTTCCGGCGAAACCGCGTTGACAAACGGGAGGGGCTGTAGTAGCATAAATGTGGAAGCCCCGCTCGACGGGGACGGAAGGAGGCCTTCGGATGATCAGGCTCAGGCAGGGGACCCCGGGTAAGGTCTACACGGTAAGCTGGGTGAAAGGCGGCGGCAGGATCGCCCGCCCGCTGGAGGAGCGCGGTGTGGTCGCGGGCGTCGACGTGACGCTGCTCTCCTTCACGCCGGAGGGGGGCGCGCTGGTGCGCCTCCGGGACAGGGAATTCTCCCTCACCCCGGCGGAGGCGGAAAACCTCGTGGTGGACGCCCCGCTCGTGCGCAAGAAGGGGGACCCGGTGTTTCTCGGAGGGTGCTGCGGCTACGGCAACACCTCCGCGATGTGGGAAAAATACGTCAACGGAGACGCGCCGTCCGAGGACTGACCGCGTCAAAAAGCCCCCGCCGCGAAAGCGGCGGGGGCTTTTACCGTTTATGCGCTCAGAGCTGAGAGAAGCCGAAGCTGTTGGCCAGCGCGTCGATCTTGCGACCCTGCTTGCACATCGGGCAGTCGCGGAAGGAGTTCGACTGGTAGCCGGGCAGGTCGGCGGCGGAGAAGAGATGGGTGATCGGGTAGCCCTCGATCTCGTCCTGCACGCTGAACACGGCGGTGATCCCCTCGGCGATGCCGCCGTAGTAGGCGATGCATTCGAGCGCGCGGTGGATCGTCTTGCCGGTGGTGACCGAGGCGAGCAGCAGGAGCACGTGCCTGCCGGTAAGCATCGGGATGAGGTTGTCGCGGAAGATCATCTGCCCGTTGGTGTTGAACTCGGGGGTGACGACGAAAATGTCCTTTTCGCTGTTGACCGATGCGAGGTTATTTTTGGCGAGCTCCTGCGCCAGGAACGCGCCGATGACCTCGCTGCCGTCCATGCAGATGATCGTGTCGACGGGCTTCTCATAGGCGTAATGCTGCGCGAGCGTAACGGCCGCCTCGCGCGCCATCACGAAATCGTGCTTCATCATCGTGATGTCGATGTAGTAGTTGATGTGGGAATGGCTCGTGACAAAGTGGCCGGGAATCGCGGTGATCTCCAGGTTGCGGTTGCTGGACGATACGATTTTAACCGAATTCATAACCATAGCTGTTCCTCCATTCTTCGCACATACATTGTGTCCAATGTCATTATACCATTTTTTCCCGCGGGGGACAAGAAAAAAGCCGCCGTTCCCTCGGAACGGCGGACTTTTTTCCGGTTTCACCGGGATGCGGGAAAAACGATCCCCCGGCGTCCGGCCGGGGGATTCTTTTTCGCGCTTTCTGAAGAAAGCGCCCAAAGACTTTTTGATCAGGCCGGCCTCCGCCCGCCCCGCCTCCCGCGGCCCGTGCGGGAGGGACGGGGACGGAACCAGCCGGCAGGGGCGGCGAATGCGGCGGGCCGCCGCGCTTCGCCTGAACCAAAAGTTTTGAAAGGGTTTTGGGGAAGCTCTTTCAAAACGCTTTGCGGCACGGGCAGAGCCGGTGGCGGCGGATGGCGGCCGGCCTGCACCAAAAGTTTTGAAGGGGTTTGGGGGAAACTTTTTCAAAAGTTTCCCCAAATTATCTTACCGTAATCTTCTGGGTATAGTCGGAGCCGCAGGGCTGGACGGCGGGCAGGCCGAGGGAATAGAGGTCGGTGGCGCGGGCCTCGAGGGAAGCGAACCGCGCGCAGGCCTCGTTTTTCTCCGCGAGCTTGAGCAGCGAATGGGATACGGGGATACGGGTGGTTCTGTTGGCGGCGGAGAGGATCTCCATGCCGCGCTTGTTGAAGGAGAGGACCCGCGCGTAGGGGGGCGGCAGCGTCATGAGGTCGGCGTCCACGCCGAGGTAGGCGTTCCACACGAGCCGGCGGATGCGGGAGAGGGGATAGCGCTTGGTTTTGACGAGGGAGAGCAGCTCGTCGAGGGAGACGGCGGCGCGCACCCCGTCGTATAGGCGGTTGTCGAGCCCCTCTCCCGACACGTCGGGCAGGGCGGAGAAGGCGCTCTTCTCCATCCGCCGCAGGGTGGAGAGCACCGCCGTGTTGAGGCTGTGCGGGTCGAAGGGCATCAGCCCGGCGGCCGCGGCGGAGCGGTAGACGCTCATCGCGGCCGCGGGGACGTAGGGCGCGAGCGCCTCGGCCGATTCGAGGTCGAGCAGGTTGCGCAGGTGGGAGGCGGAGGCGAACTGCTCCCCGGGTTCCCGCGCGTCGTGGGCCGCGCCCGCGCGCGGGATGGTGAAGGGCGCGATGCGCAGCTCCTGGAGGGAGATCTGCTTGAGATATTCCACCGCGAGGGTGTTGTTGGGGGAGGAGAGCACCTCCGCCACCTCGGGGCCGTAGAGCTCCTCGACCGCCTTCTGGCGGGCGCGGGCGTAGGTGACGCCCGTATCGAGCAGGTTTTTCGTGTATTCGCCGCAGTAGGGGGCGAGCACCGCGCCCGCCGCCTTCGCGAGCAGGTCGATGTCGCCGCACTCGCTGCCGAAGGCGAGCACGTCGACGCACCCCAGCCCGCCAAGAATCCCGACCGCGCCTGCCGCGAACCGTTCAGCGGTGGCCATCGCGTAGGGGAGCGGAAGCTCGAGCACGAGGTCCGCCCCGCAGGCGACGGCGGCGTTGGCGCGCACCGTTTTGGGCGCGCAGGCGGGCCCGCCCCGCTGCACGAAGCTGCCGCTCATCACGGCGACGATGTGGGTCGCGCCCGCCGCGCGCGCGGCCTCGATCAAATGCGCGTGACCGTTGTGGAAGGGGTTGTATTCCGCGACGATCCCCGCGACGACCTGATTGCCCATCCGATTCCCCTCTTTTTGCCCGGCGGCTGGCGGAAATATTTGCGGCATTCCCGGCAAGCGCCTTGTATTTTTAGCCATAGTGTAATAATATATAAATGTATGTGTCGATGTCAAGCAAAGGGACCATCGGGCAACAACAAAGAAAGGGAGAGCAAACATGAAGATACTGGTTATCAACGCGGGAAGCTCGTCGCTGAAGTATCAGCTGATCGATATGGAGGAGGAGCAGGTGCTCGCGAAGGGCAACTGCGAGCGGATTGGGATCGACGGGGTGATCACCCACAAGGCGGGGGAGCGGAAGACCTCCTACGAGGTGCCCTTCCCGACCCACACCCAGGCCCTGAAGGAGCTGGTGAAGCTGCTGACCGAGGGGGAGGGCCGCGCGATCGACAATGTGCGGGAGATCGCCGCGATCGGCCAGCGGATCGTGCACGGCGGCGAGCTGTTCACCAAATCGGTGCTCATCACCGACGATGTCCTCAAGGGGATCGAGGACATCTGCGACCTGGCCCCGCTGCACAACCCGGCGGCGGTCCAGTCGATCCGCGCCTGCCGCGACGTGTTCGGAGACACCCCGCAGGTGGCGGTGTTCGACACCGCCTTCCACCAGACGATGCCCGAGAAGGCGTATATGTACGGCCTGCCCTACGAGTACTACGAGAAATACCATGTGCGCCGCTACGGCTTCCACGGCACGAGCCACCGTTATGTGAGCAACCGCCTCTTTGATATTTCCGACATCAGTCGTTCGGGCAGCCGGATCATCACCTGCCACCTCGGCAACGGCAGCTCGCTCTGCGCCATCAAAAACGGCATCTGCATCGACACCAGCATGGGCTTCACCCCGCTCGACGGCTTCATTATGGGCACCCGCGCGGGCAGCATCGACGCCTCGATCGTGACCTACCTCGCCGAGAAGGAGGGGCTGTCGATGAAGGAGATGAGCGACATGCTCAACAAGAAATCCGGCCTGCTCGGCCTTTCGGGCATCTCGAGCGACAACCGCGACGTCACCCGCGCGGCGGACAAGGGCGACCCGCGCGCCCAGCTCACGGTGGATATGCTCTCCTACCAGATCAAAAAGTTCGTCGGCAGCTACGCGGCGGCGCTCGGCGGGCTCGACGCGGTCGTCTTCACGGGCGGCATCGGCGAGAACGACCACCACGTCCGCAAGCGCGTCTGCGCCGACATGGAGTTCCTCGGGCTGAGCATCGACGTGGTCGCCAACCGCGAGGCGCAGGGACAGGAGCGCAACATCTCCGCGCCCCACAGCCTCGTCGAGACGTGGATCATCCCGACCAACGAGGAGCTGCTCATCGCGCGCGACACGGAGGAGATCGTCTCGCGGGCGTAGTCCCCGAATCCAGAATCAAAAAGCCGGGGCGCGGTGACCGCGCCCCGGCTTTCCGTTACTCCGGGTCCGTATCTTTTCCAAAGAGCTTCTCGAAGACCTCGACGACGGCGAGCTTGGGTTTAAAGAGCGGCTCGCTGTTGAGCGTCTCGATCTCCTCGAAGGCGGGCATGTCCTCTGCCATGGCGGCGGAGACGCAGATGGGCGGGTACATGACGCACCACCAGTTGTGCCCCGCGCCCTCTCCGATCGTGACGCGCACCGCGTCGTAATCGCCGGCGGGCAGCATGAGGTCGTCGTACTGCCGCGTGGTGAAGTACATGCGGCAGAGCTCGGCGCGCACCGGCGCGTCCACCCCCGCCTCGTCGAGCGCGGCGCGTGCGGCAGATTCGATGGCGGGCAGGTTCTGCCGCGCGGTCTCCTTCGCGTCCGCCTGGGTCTGCGGCCCGGCGAACACGCCGCCCACGTCGGCGAGGATGCGGTCGCGCACCCGCAGCTTCACCTGCTGGTCGGCGGGGCTATCCGAATTCGCGAGGATATGTAGACGGACCACGTCGGCGCGCACGGCGTCGCACTCCTGCCCGAAGGCGGCCACGTTGGAAAGGAAAACCGCCAGCACGATCCCCAGCAGCACCGCGAGATCGAGGCGGGTAAACAGTTGGAAACGCCGCTTTTTGTATTTCATGAAAAATCCCCCCAGCTTTCGTTGGAGGGATTTTTGACCGCCTTTCGCGGCATTATACAGTCGGAGGGGTATTTTCGTCGAGCTCCTCGAGGTCGTAGGGGGTCGTCTGGTAGACGTAATAGTTGAGCCAGTTGCAGTAGAGCAGGTTCGCGTGCCCCCGCCAGGTGTAGGGCGGCTTCTGCTTGGGGTCGTTGTGGGGGAAGTAGTTTTCCGGGATGTGGATGGGCAGTCCCTTCTCCAGGTCGCGGAAGTATTCCTGCGAGAGGGTGTCGCGGTCGTACTCGGAGTGCCCGGTGATGAAAAACTGCCGTCCGTCCCGCCGGCCGACCATATAGACGCCCGCTTCCTTGGAGGAGGCGAGGATCTCCAGCTCGGGGCAGCGGTCGATCTCCCGGCGGCTGACCGTCGTGTGGCGGGAGTGGGGGACGTAGAAGAGCTCGTCGAACCCGCGGGTGATCGAGTGGTTCTCAACAAGCAGGCGGTGCTGGAAGATGCCGAAGAGCTTTTCGTCGAGGGGGTATTTGTTGACGCCGTAGTGGTAGTAGAGCCCCGCCTGCGCGCCCCAGCAGATGTGCAGGGTGGAGTAGACGTTCTGCTTGCTCCACTCCATGATCTCGCACAGCTCGTCCCAGTACTCGACCTCCTCGAACGCCATCTGCTCGACCGGCGCGCCGGTGATGATCATGCCGTCGAACCGCTGCCCGCGCAGGTCGTCGAAGGTCTTATAGAATTTGAAGAGGTGCTCGGACGGCGTGTTCTTCGAGGTGTGGGACTTGGTCTGCATCAGCTCGATGTCCACCTGGATGGGGGAGTTCCCGAGCAGCCGCAGCAGCTGGGTCTCGGTCTCAATTTTTTTGGGCATGAGGTTCAGGATAACGATCTTCAGCGGGCGGATGTCCTGATGCAGCGCGCGGTACTCGGTCATCACAAAGACGTTCTCGTTTTCGAGGATCCGGGAAGCCGGCAGGCTGTCCGGGATTTTAATCGGCATGGGGATACCACCTTCGACGTTTGATAACCTTCATAATAGCGCATTGCGCCCGCAAAATCAAGGGAGGACGGGCCCCGGCGCGGGCCGCTCCCAATTTTCATAAAAAAACTTTGGGAAACCCGTTGACAAAATTTTTTGATTATGGTATTATACAAAAGCTGTCTCGTGCATAACGACAGAAATGCCCGGTATGCGACAGCGGCCAGCACCTTGAAAAATGAACAACGAGAGAAGAGAAACGAGGAACCCGAAACGGAAGTTTTGGGGGAATCACCCTTGAAAAGAATTTGAGTATCTCCGGATACAA
>NZ_JANFZX010000045.1:0-24367 GCF_024461615.1 Anaerotruncus sp. DFI.9.16 | reverse complement strand
GTGGCGCGCGGCGGAACGCGCTCGTGATTCTTGCCGCTTGGAAAGCGGCAATTCCTGTCTAAGCTCCGCCGGGCGCAGCGCGGCAAATCTAAAACCGCCGCCGGGGCGGGACCCGGCAATTCCCACCGCCAAAGGCGGCTCCCCTAAAGCGCCCCGGAGGGGCGCGAAAAAAGCCCCGCCGGGCGCAACGCGGCAAATCAACGAGGGCTTCGCCGCTCCCCGAGCGGCAATCCAAAGGCAAATCCATCTTCTATTCCGCCCCACGCGCTCATATAAATGGGGTATGTTGAAAGAGGAGGGCTCACAAAATGCCAAACTACAAACCGGAAGGACTGCTGATAGATACCCCGGCGAACCGGCAGGCGTTCCACTCGCTGAGCGCCCTTCAGGAGGCGCACGCCTCGGGGCGCATCCTGGAAAGCCGCGCGGTCGTCTGCGACCCCGACCACAACCTGATTGTGGACATGGGCGCATGGCGCGGAATCATCCCGCGCGACGAAGCGGCGCTCGGGATCGCGGAGGGCACCACCCGCGACATCGCCATCATCTCCAGAGTCAACAAGCCGGTCTGCTACCGCATCACCGGCTTTGTCAAAGCGTCCGACGGCACCGTCATCCCCCAGCTGTCCCGCCGCGCGGTCCAGCAGGAGTGCCAGGACAATTATATCGCGTCCCTCGTCCCCGGCGACATCATCGACGCGCGTGTCACCCATCTGGAATCGTTCGGGTGTTTCGTGGATATCGGCTGCGGCATCCCCTCCCTCATCCCGATCGACGCGATCTCCATCAGCCGAATCTCCCACCCGCGCGACCGCTTCTCCCCCGCGCAGGACATCAGGGCGGTCGTCAAGGCGCTTGAACCGGGCGGGCGCGTCTCCCTCTCCCACAAGGAGCTGCTCGGCACCTGGAGCGAAAACGCCGCCATGTTCTCGGCGGGCGAGACGGTGGCGGGCATCGTGCGTTCGGTGGAGGAATACGGCGTGTTCGTCGAGCTTTCCCCCAACCTCGCCGGGCTTGCGGAACCGCGCGAGGGAGTGGCCGTCGGCCAGCACGCGAGCGTCTATATCAAAAGCCTCATCCCGGAAAAGATGAAGGTAAAGCTCATCATCGTCGATTCCTTTGAGGCCTCGTGGCGCGCCCAGCCCACCCGCTATTTTCTCACGGAGGGGCACCTGAACCGCTGGCGCTATTCGCCCGACTGCTCCGACCGGCTGATCGAAACGGTGTTCGACGGAGACTAAACGATACATAAACGGAACCCCGGGACGGCGCGCCGTCCCGGGGTTCCTTTTTACCTGCGCCGCCGTGGTGGGTAGGGCTTTTCAACCGCTGTGCGTCCCAACAGATAATCGGTTGAGGTGCCCAGATGATCCGCCATCTTTTCCAGCATTTCGATGCTGATCTTCGTCCGTCCCGTTTCCCGGCTCGAGTAGGCTTTCACAGACAACCCGAATATCCGCCCCATCTCTTCTTGATTATAGCCCTGGTCCCTGCGCAGTTCTTTGAGAATATCCCCGTCAATCGGCATCCCTTCACCTTCCTTGTAAGTTTTTGAGCCATGTAGCCCTTACAAGGATAGCAGGATCTGATCAGCCTGTGGCGAAATGTGTCACCAGTCGCAACGTTTTGGATAAGGGAAGGGGGCTTTGCAGAAATCCGCAAAGCCCCCTTCCCTCTTCTGGGGCCTAGCGGCCCCGGTGCTTTTCCTTTTTCTTCTGCTGGCGCAGCGCGTACCGCTGCGCCTTTTCCTCTTCGGCGCGCGCCTTTGCGTTCACCTTGCGCTCGCGCGCCGCTTCCTCGCGCATCAGGCTCACCGCCTGCTGCGCCTTGGTCCCCGTTCCCGTCCGGGCAAGCCCGCGCGCGATCTCCCGCTGCATCCGCTTGGGATTGATCTGCCTTGCGGCGCTTTCCCCATCGGGGACGGGCGGACTGAACCGCAGCCTTCGCCAGTGATCGAGGAAATACCCGTAAACCTCGTAGTCCTTCGGCTCCGCGCCGAACACCACCCGCGCGGCGCGCAGCTTTCCGCCCTCGGAAACCTCGCAAACCGCGACCCAGAACGGGTCCTCGAAATAAACCGTTGTCCTGCCGCGAATGTCCATTTGCCGTTCCTCCTAAAAAAGTGTTCGCCGCGGGGAACGGACAACCTTAGGAGGCAGGTTACTGACGGCTACCGCCGCGCCCGGACTACCAACCGGGCCGTGTTTTGATCCCCGCGTTTTGTTATGTGAACGGGCCGGATTGCCCGCGATCACCTCTTTCCGCTATGATTCCGGCACAGCCGGGAATGCCTTCACCGAGAGGTACCGGAAGCTGCCGTCGCCGTTGGGCGCGAGGGTATACCGGAGGGCGCCGGTCGGCAGGAGCTGGAACGGCTCGCCGTACTGTTCGATCCAGACGTCGCACCGGTCCGCGCCCTCGTCGATCCGCACAATCCGCTCGTTGCGGTAGCCGCCGCCGTGCCCGTTGAGCCCATAGCAACCGCTCTCCGCGTCGTAGAGGGGCGAATCGGTCATTGTGAAGCCGGTCAGGCCAAAATAGTTTTCAGCGACCGCGTCGAGCTGCGCCTGGGTGTAGCCGAGGCCGGAGCCGATCCCGATCGGGGTCGCCTCCTGCTCGGGATAGTCCCGCGCGGCCGTCCCGAGCAGGAAGTCTAGCAGCGCCCCACGGTCGATCTCCGCCGGGTCGTCAAACGTCTCGAAAAAGGCGAAATCGCGCATCCACCGGACCTGCCGCGCGGCGGCGCTCCGCGACAGCTCCGTGCCGGGTATCTCCTTGCCCGCGGGCGCGAAGGACAGCACCGAATAGCGGTCCCACATGCCGTAGGGCGCACAGCCGATCCGCGCGACGCAGGCGTTTTCACCCGTCTTGAGGGGCGTTTCGCCCGGGTCGGACACCTCCAGCGTGAATCGGCAGAGCCAGTCGCCGCCGTCCTGTTCCGGTTCCTCATAAGAGACGCTGCCGATTGAAACCGCCTTCCAGTAGTCGAGCTTGCCCTCCACGCCGAAGGCGGGATTGGCCAGCGCCTCGAGCGCGGGGACGTCCCCCTCCCGAAGCGCGGCGGCCAGCAGCTCCGCCGTCCGCACCGGGGAAAGGGATTCCTCCGGCGGCGGCGCGGCCTCGATGCCCGGCTGTTCGGCGGGCGCGGAGGGCGCCTCCGGGTGCGATGAGGCGGTCTGCTCCGGCACGGAAACGGCGGCGGGCGCGTCGGGGCGGGAGGGCGCCGGGCGGGGCGGGTCGGGGATGCCGCACCCCGCCAGGAGCAGGCAGGCGCAGAGGAGCATGGCAATCAGCCGTTTCATCGCGTCATTCCCCTTTCTCCGGAGCGGCCTCGCGCAGGAGCTTTTCACGGTAGGCTTTGGCCGCCTGTTCCGTCTTGTTGTCCCCGAACCGGTAGTAGACCCGGTCGCGCAGGGCGTCGGGCAGGTACTGCTGGCGCAGGTAGTGGTTGGGATAGTCGTGCGGATAGCGGTAGAACTGGCCGGGATTTTTGACGTCCGCGCCGTCGAAGTGCTTGTTCTGGAGGCAGCGGGGCGGCGGGCCGGACTTCCCGGCGCGCACGTCGGCCATCGCCTCCTCGATCGCCATGCAGGAGGCGTTCGACTTGGGCGCGGTCGCGAGCAGCACGACCGCCTCGGCCAGCGGGATCTGCGCCTCGGGCAGGCCGATCTGTACCGCCGCGTCGACGCACGCCTTGGTGACGGCGATCGCCATCGGATAGGCCAGCCCGATGTCCTCGCTGGCGATCACGAGCAGGCGGCGGCAGGGGGAGAGCAGGTCACCCGCCTCGAGCAGCCGCGCGAGGTAGTGGAGGGCGGCGTTTTCATCCGAACCGCGGATGGATTTTTGCAGCGCGGAGAGCAGGTCGTAGTGCTCGTCGCCCTCGCGGTCGTAGCGCATCGCGCTCTTCTGCGCGACCTGCTTCGCGTCCTCCAGGGTAATCTCCCGTTGGCCGCCCGCCGCGAGCGCGAGCAGCTCGACCGCGTTGACTGCCTTGCGCACGTCGCCGCCGCACGCCTGCGCGATGTATTCCACCACGCCCTCCGCGAGGACGTATCCGCCGTCCTCCCCCGCGGCCTCGAACGCGCGCCGGACGGCGCGCGCCGTATCCGCCGGGGTGACCGGCTTAAACTCGAACACCGTGCTGCGGGAGAGCACCGCGCCGTAGACGTAGAAATAGGGGTTCTCGGTCGTGGAGGCGATCAGCGTGACCGAACCGTCCTCGATGCACTCAAGCAGCGACTGCTGCTGTTTTTTGTTGAGGTACTGGATTTCGTCGAGGTAGAGAAGCACCCCGCCCAGCCCGTCGATCGTGTCGCGCGCGGCCACCGCGTCGCGGATATCCTGCGTCGAGGCAGTGGTGCCGTTGAGGCGGACGAGCTTTTTGCCCGCCTTTTTTGCGATGATCGACGCAACGGTCGTCTTGCCGACCCCCGACGGGCCGTAGAAGATCAAATTGGGGATGCTGCCCGTCTCGACCATCCGCCGCAGCACCATCCCGGGCGCGAGCAGGTGCTCCTGTCCCACCACGTCGTCGAGGGTCTGCGGCCGGATACGGTCCGCCAGTGGAGCAGCCATAAAAATCACCTCCAGAAGAAAACGAGCCGCCGCCTGCCGGCGGCGGCTGGGATGACGACAGGGCCGCTTCTTCATAAGCGGCGCAAAACGTTTGGTTCAGGCAAAACGCCGCCCGCGGCCGCAGACGCGCGCCGTGCGGCGCGGTTCCGCCGCACGGGCGGCGGCCGGCCCCGGGGCAGGGCGCGCAGCCTGAATCAAATGTTCTTTGCCAAGGCTTTCTTTCAAGAAAGCCGACAAAAAAGCCGACAAAAAAGTCCGTAACTCTATTCGTAGAGCGGGTACTTGGCGCAGAGGGCTTCGACGCCGGCGCGGATCTCGTCGGCCTTGTTATCAAAGTCCGTGGCGGTGAGGTAGAAAAACTCGGCGATCTTTTCCATGTCCGCCTCGACGAAGCCGCGGCTGGTGACTGCCGGGGTGCCGACGCGCACGCCGCTCGTGATGAAGGGGCTCTGCGGGTCGTTGGGGATGGCGTTCTTATTGACGGTGATGTACACCTCGTCGAGCTTCTTCTCGAAGTCCTTGCCGGTGATGCCGAAGTTGCGCAGGTCAAGCAGCACGAGGTGATTGTCGCTGCCGCCCGAGATGAGGCGGAAGCCGCGCGCGGTGAGCGCCTTGGCGAGCGCGCGGCAGTTGAGGACGATCTGGTGCTGGTAGGCCTTGAATTCGGGGGTCATCGCCTCGCCGAAGCAGACCGCCTTGGCGGCGATGATGTGCTCGAGCGGGCCGCCCTGCATGCCGGGGAAGATCGCCTTGTCGATCTTCTTGCCGAGCTCCTCGCGGCAGAGGATCATGCCGCCGCGCGGGCCGCGCAGCGTCTTGTGGGTGGTGGTGGTCACGATGTCGGCGTAGGGCACCGGGCTGGGGTGCTCGCCCGCGGCGACCAGGCCCGCGATGTGCGCCATGTCGACCATGAAATAGGCGCCGGCCTCCCTGGCGATCGCCGAAAGGCGCTCGAAGTCGATGACGCGCGGATAGGCCGAAGCGCCCGCGACGAGCAGCTTGGGCCTGCATTCGAGCGCGATCTCCCGCACCTTGTCGTAGTCGATGACCTCGGTGACGGGGTCGACGCCGTAGGAGACGAACTTATAGTACTTGCCCGAGAGGTTCACGGGGGAGCCGTGGGTCAGGTGGCCGCCGTCGGCAAGGCTCATGCCCAGCACGGTGTCGCCCGGCTCAAGCAGCGCGAAATAGACCGCGAGGTTCGCCTGCGCGCCCGCGTGGGGCTGAACGTTCGCGTGCTCCGCGCCGAACAGCTTCTTGGCGCGCTCGATGGCGATGTTCTCCACCTCGTCGACGTTCTGGCAGCCGCCGTAATACCGCTTGGCGGGGTAGCCCTCGGCGTACTTGTTGGTGAGCACCGAGCCCATCGCGGCGAGCACCGCGGGGCTGACGATGTTCTCCGAAGCGATCAGCTCGATGTTGCGGCGCTGCCTGGCCAGCTCCCGTCCCATCGCCGCGCCGACCTCGGGGTCGGTTTTGGAGACGAACCCAATCGTGTCCATCATGTCCTGATACATCACAATCATCCATTCCGCCGCCGCGCTCCGGCACATATTTTGAGTAGGCGGAGGGCGCGAACCTGCACCGCGCGGAATCCGGCAGGCGTCCGACGCGTCCCCCGGGCGGCCGCCCGCGGCCGCCCTTTTCACGAGTGGTTCCAGTATACCATAAATCCCCGGCGGCGTACAAGGGGTTCCGGCGAGCCCTTCCCTTTTTGCCGAACTTGTGCTAAACTGGACGAGGTATTTTGTGCATTGGGGGCATTGGTATGTCTATCTTCAAGCGGCCCACGCCGCCCACCTGGAAAATCCTGCTCTACTGCGTGCTCTCGCTGGGGGTGCTGCTCCTGCTCGGGCACCTGGCGCCCTACATCCTCGCTTAGCATCCGCCCGGCGCAAAAGGGCGGAAGAAGAGCGCCGGCATTCTTTCGAATGCCGGCGCTCTTTTTATGAATTAGGAGAAAAAAATGAAAAGCGGTTTAGGCGGTACGCTCCATGCCCGAATCGCCGGGAGTAAACCGCACGCGGGTCGCCCGCGCACGCTTTTGGGACTTGACGGCCCTGCCGTAAGCGATCATGCTGTTGGCAAAGGCCGCGCCGCAGCCGATCACGAGCGAAGCGAACAGCTTGGAGCCGAACTTGTTCACGATCAGGTAGACGGCGGTATCGGTAAACCAGCGGGCGAGGCCTGCATCGCGGGAGATCTCGATGAAGCCGCCTGCGAAAACGGAGAGGGCGATAAACGCGGCAACGGCCGCGATAACCCCGATGCGGAGAGGATGATTCTTTCTTTTCACGGCTGCTGCCTCCTTTAAAAGTTACAGATTGTAACTTTTTGGATAATTTCTACAGATCATTTTACGTTCTGTATTTTTGCTTACTTATAATATACCACATTCTATGCGAAAATCAAGAGGAAAATGCAAATTTGTTAAAATTATTTTCACAATTGTAACGAGTTTGTAACCACGATGTAATCATATTGTAACTATTCCATTTTATGGAATTCAGTTTGTAACCGGTTTGTCACTTTTATCCAGACGCCGCCGAAAAAGAAAAGCAGCCGCGCGGAGCGCGGCTGCTTTTCCCGTTTCCGCCCGCCGGATCGGACGGGAACAAAATGGGGTGCCGTTATTTTTTTGCGAAGGAAGGCAGAATCGCCTTTTCGGTCGGCGCGGGCCTGGCGGGTGCCTCCTTGACGGGCTTTTCGGCGGGGCGCTCGGCGCGTGCCGCCGCCGCGATCGGCATCTCGGCGACCACATAGGTGCCGAGCTGGCGGGTCTTGGAGCGGAAGACATAGTCCCCGTCGTCCGTCTCGACCGCCGAGAAGGCGGGCGTCACGTCGACCAGCTCGCCGTCGATCACCTGGTAGATCACCACGTCGGACGGGTCGACCGTCAGGGCGTCCTCGTCGGAATCGTAGTAGGGATTGTAGATCTCAAAGGTGGCGCGGCTGGTGGAGGAGATGCGGGGGGCGCCGATGAAGTCGAAGAGGAAGGCGTCCTGGTCGGCAAAGTAGTCGGCGTAATCCTGGTCGTCCCACTTGGTGGTCATCTTGGGGAAGAGCTTTTTGGCGTCGTCGTCGCTCTCAAAGGCGAGCCGCGCGAGCGTCCGGTTCTCGTCCTCCCAGGTGATCTCGTTATCCTCGTTCTTGTTCGGCTCGAGGACCACGCCGCCGTCGCCCGCCATATAATCCTGGTCGGCGTTCTCGGTCGTGTTGCCCATGAAGAATTTGAACTTGATGGAGAACTTCTGGCCCTCGGCGTACTCCTGGCCGCCGATCGTCACCTTCTCCTTGGCCGTGAAGGTCACCTCGGGGGTGAGCTTGTATTCGTTGTCGGTGATGTCCTGCTTGAGCTCGATCTTCACCGCGACCCAGCGGCCCTTGATCCGGCCGCCCGTGCCAAAGTTCTTTTCGGTCACGCTGACCTTCTGGATCATCTTCGAGTTGTCGTCGCCCTTGTCGGTCTTGACCTTGAAGAAATCCTTGTCGGTGAGCTTGCTGACCGCCGCCTCTTCGATCGGAAAGTAGACGGTGGTGTCCGGCGCGATCACATCGGCGGCGGAATAGACGGCGCCGTCCCCGTCGCAGAGGTCGCTCTCCACCACGAGTCCGATGTTCGGGTAGGGGATCGCGTCGCCCGACGCCGCGGCGGCAGCCACGCCGAGCGGGAGCGCGCACGCGAGCGCAAGGAGCAAAGCCAGTACTTTTTTCATTGTGAAATCCTCCTTCATCTTACCTGTTGGGGAATGTCCTTCCAACATTTCCTTGCCCAGTATACCCCGGCCCGGGAGAAAAACTGCGCGAAAGAGGGCGACGAACCGCCTCGGATTCCCCCGTCCCGCCGCGCCGCTTATAACCGATCCGGTTTGCTCGATATGAAAAATCGGTATTTTTCATAGAATAAATCCCGTGATAGTATCAATATAGTTAATATTCACCAGAAATCAGTTTATTTTGAAAAGGAGAAGGGTCTATGGAACGCACCGCTGTCAAACAGGAAATGAAAGAAATGCTTTGCGATTTCACCTCGATCATCGGCGTGTCGGGCGAGGAGCAGGACGTCGTCCGGGCGATGGCCGCCCGCCTCAAGCCCTATGCCGACGAGGTGAAGGTCAGCACGCTGGGCAACCTCACCGCCGTCAAAAGGGGCAGCCGCCCCGGCCCCACCGTCCTGATCGCCTCCCACTCGGACGAGATCGGCTTCTGCGTCAAATACATCTACGAGGACGGCTTCCTCGCCTTCGACAAGCTCGGCGGCGTGCCCGAAAACCTGATGGTCGGACGCAAGGTGTGGATCGGCAGGAATCGGGTCCCCGGCGTGATCGGCGCGAAGCCCGGCCACCTCATGACCCCCGAGGAGGCCCGCACCGTGCGCGGCGCGAAGGACCTCTACATCGACGTGGCCTGTTCCTCTGCCGGTGAGGTCCGGGCGCTGGGGATCCGGGAGGGCGACCGCGCCGTCTTCGCAGACACCGTCTCCGAAATGGCCAACCCTGACTTTCTCTGCGGGCGCGCGATGGATAACCGCGCCGGCTGCACCGTGGTGTGCGAGCTGATGAAGCTCTGCGCGGACGGCGATTTCGCAGGCACCCTCGTGGTCGGCGCCACCTGCCGCGAGGAGGTCGGCATGGTGGGGGCGCGCGCGCTCGGCCACGCCGTGCATCCCGATTATGTCATCGCCGTCGACACCGTCCCCGCGGGCGACACCCCCGACCAGCCCCGCCGCGGCCTGCTCCCCATCTCGATCGGAAAGGGGCCGGCCGTGCTGCTCGCGGACGGCTGCGACTGCTCCCACCAATACGGCGTCTTCAGCAGCGTGCATCCCGCGATCCGCAGGGCGATCGAAAACCAGTCGGCGGCGCAGGGCCTGCCGGTGCAGTGGCTCTCGCTGGTCGGCTTCCTCTCCACCACCGACGCCGCCGAGTATGCCTACGCCGGGGACGGCATCCCGCAGGCCTCCTTCGCGATCCCGCGCCGCTATTCCCACTCGCCGGTCGAGCTGCTGAACATGAACGACCTGGTCGATATGGTCTGCCTGCTTCAGGGGATCGTCGAAAAAGAGAACGAGACGATCAACCTTGACTTCCTCGCCGACTGACGGCCGGCCGGAATGCACAACCGAACGCTGACAAAGGGGTGAATGTTTTGAGTAAGCCGAATTCCGCCGCCGAAACCAAGGACAGCCTGCTCATCCGCATGGGCAATTCCTTCACGCGGGTTTCCCAGAAGTACATGCCCGATCCCACCATCTTCGCCATCGCGCTGACCATCCTCGCCTTCCTGCTGGCCATGCTCATGAAGCGCCTCTCCCCCGCCGCCGTGCTGGGCAACTGGTACGCCGGGCTGTGGGAGCTGCTGACCTTCGCCATGCAGATGGCCATCTGCATCATCGGCGGCGCGGTGGTGGCCGACGCGCCGGTGGCCAAGCGCGCCATCAACCGGGTCGCCTCCCTGCCCCGGAACGGCCCGCAGGCGGCCTTCCTCGTGGCCGCCGTCACCATCCTGCTCTCCTATGTGCAGTTCGGCCTCTCGCTCGCGGGCGGCGCGCTGCTCGCCAAGAGCATCGCGCGCAACTTCCGCCGCCGCGGCGTCCCCTGCGAATACGGCCTGCTGGTCGCCTGCGCCTACCTCGGGCAGATGACCTGGTGCGTCGGCTTCTCCAACTCGGTGGGCCTTTCGATCGCAACGCCCGGACACTTACTCGAGTCGGAGATCGGCCTCATCCCGCTCAACAGCTACATCTTCAACCCGATGAACCTCTTCCTGGCGGCGGGCTTCATCGTCCTGCTGCCCCTCTTCGCCTACCTGCTCCACCCCAAGGGGGACAACGTCCGCCCCATCCCCGACTACGCGCTGCGGGTCGTGGAGGAGCCCGCCGGGGAGGCGTCCTCCGAAAAGGCCGAAAAAAAGAACGCGTCGGTGGGCGAGCTGCTCAACAACAGTCATGCCTTCTGCTGGATCATCGGCGGCATGGGCATCCTCTACGTCGTCTACGCGTTCGTCACCAAGGGCTTCGCGGCGTTCGACCTCAACCTCCTCAACGCCATCCTGATCTTCGGCGGCCTGCTGCTCCACGGCACCGTCGCAAACTACGTGTCCGCCTTCGCGCGCTCCACCTCGAGCGCCTCGGGCATCATCTTCCAGTTCCCGCTCTACGCCGGGATTATGGGCATCATCAAGTATTCCGGCCTCGTATCGATTCTGGCGGGCGCGATCGCCTCGATCAGCACCCCCTTCACCTTCTATTTCTGGACCTTCCTGAGCGCCTCGATCGTCAACATGTTCGTCCCGTCGGGCGGCGGCCAGTGGGCCGTGCAGGGCCCCATCGCCGTCGAGTCGGTCCGCATGATCGCGGGCGGCAATGTGCTCAAGGCCTGCCAGGCGGTGGCTTACGGCAACTCATGGACCAACATGTGCCAGCCCTTCTGGGCGCTCGCGCTGCTCGGCTTCACCGGGCTCAAGGCCAAGGACATCATGGGGTACAGCACCGCCATCATGCTGGGCGCCGGGCTGCTCTTCACCGCGGCCGTGTTCTTCTTCCCCGTCTGAACAAAAGCCAAAAAAGCCGCCCCCCATGCAGGCGCATGGGGGGCGGCTTCCTTTTTCTGGCTGGCGATTTGTAAGGAGGGGTGGTAAGATGAAAGAAAGCGCCTTCAACCGGCGAAGAGGGGGACTCTGCATGGATATACTCCGGCTCCGATACTTCCGGGCCGTGGCCCAGACCGAAAACATTTCGCAGGCGGCGGAAAAGCTGCTCATCTCCCAGCCGGCCCTGAGCAAGGCCATCTCCCTGCTCGAGGACGAGGTGGGGGTGGCCCTGTTCCAGCGGTCCGGGCGCCGCATCGCGCTCAACGAATACGGTCACGCGTTTCTCAAATACGCCGAGCTGGCGATCGACGCGGTCGACCGCGGCGTCAGCGCGGTCCGCGAGATTGAGAATCCTTCGACCGCGCCCATCCGCCTGCAGACGAACATCACCGGCGAACTCTACCTGATCGAGCTGATCCGGAGCTTCCGCCACGCACACCCCGGCGCCACCTTCGAGGTCATCAAAAACTACACCAAATCCAAGTTCCTCTACGACTGCGACCTCTACATCCACGCGGTCAACATCCCGCTCAACAAGTGCGCCTCCGTCCCCCTCTTCACCGAGGAACTGGTGCTGGGGGTTCCCGCCGGGCATCCTCTGGCCGCTTACGACCACATTCCGCTGCGCATGGCGCAAAACGAGGAGTTCATCGGGCTCATCCGCTCCACGAGCTGGACCGAGGAGACCAACGGCTTCTGCTTCCAGGCGGGCTTCAAGCCGAACGTCGTCTATACCTGCGACGGCACCGAAATGGTCGCCAAGCTTATCGCAGCGGGCGAGGGGGTCGGCTTCCTGGCCGCCCAGAGCTGGGGGGCGTTTCCCGAAGGGGTGAAGCTGCTCCACCTCGACGATCCGCCCTGCTCCCGCTCCTACAACCTCTCCTGGCAGATCGACAAGCCGTTCACCCCGCTGGTCGAGCAGTTCAGGGAGCACATCCTCGCCTATTTCAAGGCGCGGGAGGCGCCGCCCCGCCAGCCGCGGTAACGCAGGAAACAAACGCGAAAAAAGACCGTGGACAGGCTTGTCCACGGTCTTTTCTTGTCATGCTGTACCACTGTAGATTTTTGCCTTCATGCCAAAAATCAATTTACCCGTGTACACGACATTAAAAAATCAGCGGAGAGGGCTTTACTAAAGTTTCAAGTTGAATGAAAAGTGATTCAATATATGGAAATAGTTTTTCATTATCAAATCTTCGTAACTCTTCTATTGCATCGATGAGGTTAATTGTTGCTTGAACATCCCTAATGTCGCTTGGGCATTTCTTATCATTGACCTGCAGAGAAAATATCTTATGTGGTTCACGCTCTTGAATTTCTTTATAGCACAATGAACCCTTATGCTTTAAATAATTATACTTCCAGCGAACCGGCGTGTCAGCAAAGTCTTTCCAGAACGCGATTACAAAATCCAATGTATCACTAAATTGGGGGCACATTTTTCTCAAATATTCAAAGGGGTTTCCATCTACACCGGGATGCTGTACATAGCCTTCAGCTTTTCTTAACGCATTGTACGCTTCTTCTATAGGGGTCAATCCTTCAACTTCTACTGGCTTCCCATCAACATAGATGAAATATTCTGCTGATATGTAACAAGCTATCCAAGACAAATCAACGACTGCATTGTAAAAAAGCAGAGCTGCCTCATACCACTGAGCTTTGAGCACATTTTGAAAGTAGATATTGCCATTCTCATCTTCTAATTTGTGAAAATAGTGATCCCAATCGTCAGTTTCCAGTTCATACATAAACCTCCTCGCTGCTTGGTATTTATCAAGGGTTTCCTTTTGCTTCGCGCGAAAGAATATATCCTTATCGCTCGGCATTTTTAGGCCAATCAGGTTAAAGGTTTTGCTTCCAGATGGCATAAGATCAAATACTTCACGGTCAAATTCCATAATGAGGCCTCCCAATGTGTTGCAGAGTAGAGATTCCTATGTATGTTGCGGATGATAAACTTAGTTTTAATATATGCCTGTGGCTTATTTGCTTTCCTTATTCGGCAGTTCACCATACGTCCTAAATTCGTCAATACGATGATCTCCTACAAGGGACTGCATCATCTGCTTTGCACTGGCATTCAGCCGGAGCAGTCTCTCACTCTGGGGGACTCCTTGGCGAATCAACTCCGCATTGATGCTTTCGAGATTAGCAAGAACGATCAACTGCTGGAGGCTTGCTTCATCTCGAATATTTCCTTTGGAATCCTGATGTGTCTGACGCCATTCCTTTGACGTGATACCGAACAACGCAACATTCAGCACATCTGCTTCATTGGCGTAGGTAAAGCTCTGACGCTGTGGGGTCACATCCGGCGGGATCAACACATCCTTGATGGCATCCGTATGGATACGGTAGTTGATTTTCGCCAGTGTCCGGTTTAAATTCCACCCCAGCGCAAGACGGCTGTTTTCATCGTTTTTCAGACGTTGATAGTCTTTGATGATATACAGCTTGAATTCTGCGGAGATCCAAGAGGCAAATTCAAACGCAATATCTTTCTGGGCAAATGTTCCGCCATAGCGCCCAGCCTTAGAGATGATGCCGACCGCTCCGGTGCCGTCGATCCACTTCTTCGGGGACATGGTGAAGGCATTTGATCCAGCCTGTGTTCTAAACCCGTCGAATTCGACGGGTTTAAATTCTGGGTTGTTGAGCTGTTCCCACAGCCCAAGAAATTCAATCGTGTCACGGTTACGCATCCAGTTTTTGATTACATCATCTGGTGCATCGCTCTTATAGCGCGCAATATCCGTCAGGGAAATGTAGTCATCGCTGTTACCATTGGAAAGCACGGCGATATTTGTGCCTTTGGCGTGAATGCTGTCTCTGAATTTTCTTGATGTAGGCATTCATTATACCTCTTTTCTAATGATTGAATCCAGCAACCCCTGACATCCCTCCAGCACATCTTGCCAGGTTGCCTCGAAATCGCCCGTGTACCACGGGTCGGCAACATCGCGGGGGTGGTCGGTATAGTCCATCAGGAGGTGCAGCTTGCCGGCAAAGTCGCCGCCGCAGATGCGGTACATATTCCGCAGGTTCGCGCTGTCCATGCCGATCAGCAGGTCGTACTTGTCGTAGTCCTGATTGGTGAGCTGCCGCGCCGCGTGGCCGTCGCAGGAGATCCCGTGCTCCGCCAGCTTGCGCCGCGCCGGAGGATAGACCGGGTTGCCGATCTCCTCCCGGCTGGTGGCCGCTGACTCGATATGGAATTGTGACGCCAGCCCAGCCTTCTTCACCAAGTCCTTCATCACGAACTCGGCCATGGGGCTGCGGCAGATATTGCCGTGGCAGATAAACAGGATACTCTTCATACCGATTCTTCTCCGAAAACTCATCATTTTCTACAGTATAGCAGGTATCTACACTTTCGCCAAGAGCAATTTCCGAATGCTCGGCTCTCTCAATCCTCCGCAGCAGCTCTGTTTTGGATAAACCGCTTTCGGCGGTCTTCCGAATGTACCAGCAACTCTCATCCATGGTCAATCCAGCCTCCATGATGACCACATTCTGTGTCCAGTTCAGACGCATTGCCTCTGCCAGCAATTCCGGCGTGTCGCCGTACATCCGGTAGAAGTCCCGCATCCGGCGCAGGTTGCGGGGAGAGAAGCCATCGGCCGCAGGATAGGCCGCTTGCAGGTATTCCGACGCCGCGACAGCCGCGCCTTTTTCGCCCCTGCCGCTGACCACCCGGCCCATCTCGCAATACAGCTCCATCTGCGGGAGCTGCGCCGCAACAGCGGCGTCCAGCGCGGCGAACAGGGTGGTGTAATCTGTGGGCTTGCGAATGTTTATGGGCTTTCCTCCTTTCCGGCGCGGCGCGCCTGATCAACGCTCAAAGCAGAGAAAGGCACGGCGGTGTCACCGTGTTTTTCTCTGCTTTGACCTGCTTCAGATGACTCGCACGATCTGCTCCCACAGCAGGATGTGCTTTTCATCAATGGCTCGGTTGTCGTGGTAGTGGCCGAACAGCCAGTAGTGGTATTTTGCTCTTTCCTGCACCTCTTGCAGAAAGTCTGTGAGCCGATCTGCCTCGTTGTGGCGGCTTCCCATGAGGGCGATGCTGGTGGGGGCGCAGTGGGTGATGATGTAGTCCACCTGCCAGCCGACCGCGTCAAGGCTTCGCCGCGCCACGGCATATTCCTCATCGGAGGGCAGCTCCTGCGCCCACCACGAGATATGGTTGATGCGGTACCTCGCTCTTGGCTTGCGCTGGAGCATCGTGAGCCTTCGCTCAAAATCCGGGGCATCCGGCTCCAGAATCCCATCCTCGATGTCGTGGCTTTTTGCGCCACCCATCGTAAAGAAGAGGTAACCATCCAGCTCAAAGATCTGCCCGCGCATCAGGTGCAGAACATGGGGACGAACGCGATGCACCTTGCCTCCGTGCCACTCCGCAACAGGGTATCGTTCCAGCGCGTCATAGTTTTCATGGTTGCCGCAGACAAAGGCAAGCGTGAAGGGCAGGCGTTCCAGCCAGTCCAGCGTTTCACCGTCGCGACTGTCGCCAAACCACACACCCCCGAAGTCTCCGGCGCAGATCATAATGTCCTGCTTTGTCATCCGCGCCTGTTCGGGAAAGTATTTTGGTTTGAATCGCTCAAAATTTCCGTGGAGGTCGCCGGTCACAAATACCATTTTCCCATCTCCTTTTTTAGTTTGATATGCTCTGGCGGATCTCAATGCCGCTCTTGAGCGTCACGCTGATCTCATTCTTGGACAGCACCTTCACCTGCGCCACCAACTGCCGGATGGCAGTCTCGTCCCATTCCGTGATGTGGGACACAGCGTTTTCCAGCATCCCCGCGGCATCCTTGATGCGCCGATCCGCTTCGGCGTGTTCCCTGCTCTCGGCAAGGATGGTTGCCCGCAGCTCCTTTAGCGAGGTCTGCTCGTCCAGTATCTCCTTGAACTGATCCCCATAGGCGATGGGATCATCCGCCGCCTTTTCCAGCAGCCTTTGGAACTGCGCCTCCAGCTCCGCCAGCCTGCGGTCGATGTCGCCAAGGCTCATGCCGCTGCCGGGGAACGGGATGACCTCCGCCTCCAACGCCTCCGTGATTTGGCGGATGCGGCCATCCAAGTTCGGCAGGACGGTGTTGAGGGCGGCTATAATCGCCTGCTGGAGCGGCGCCTCGTCCAGCGTGGGTGAGCTGTGGCAGTATTTCTTGCCGTAGTCCAGGCGGCTCACACAGCGCCACACGACGCGCTTTCCATCGGGGCGCGTCCATGTGCAGCGGCGGTACAGCGTTCCGCACTCGCCGCACACCAGCCGGTCCGAGAGGGCGTAGCGGCTGGTGTAGGCGGAAAGACCGGTGGAGGCTCTCTTGGAGGGGCTTTTTGCCGCCTTGCGCCGCGCCATCTCCGCCTGCACCGCGTTGTACTTCTCACGGCTGACGATGCCCTCATGGTGGTTCTCTATGAGGTACATAGGGAGCTGCCCTGTGTTTTTGATGACCTTGCGGTTGATGACATCCTGCTGAAAGGTTTTCTGCATCAGCACGTCGCCGCAGTATTTCTCATTCCGCAGGATGCTCTTGATATGAGGCAGCGTCCATTGCGGTGACTTCTCGGAATATATCACGCCCTGCTCATGCAGCTCGTCCCGCAGCATCCGTGTGCTGGCTCCGGCGAGGTATCGCTCGTAGATCCAGCGGACGACCTCTGCCTCCTCCGGGATGATCTCCGGCTTATCGTCCGCGCCCCTGCGGTAGCCGTAGAGGTATTTGTACTGGATGGTCGCCTTTCCGCTCTCCATGGCGCGGCGTTTGCCCCATGTGACATTGGCGGAGATGGATTCGCTCTCGGACTGCGCGAAGGCGCCGGAGAGCGTGATGCGCAGCTCGCTGTCCTCCTCCAGCGAATTGATGTTCTCTTTTTCAAAGATGACGGCGATGCCCAGCTCCTTGAGCGCCCGTGTGTAGTAGAGGCAGTCCACCGTGTTGCGGGCGAAGCGGGAGACTGACTTGGTGAGGACGACGTCTATCTTCCTCTGGCGGCAGTGGCGGATCATACGCATGAAGTCCTCGCGCTTTTTCACCGAGGTGCCGGTGATGCCCTTGTCGGCGAAGATGCCCGCCATGGTCCACACGGGGTTGGACATGATCTTGTCGGTGTAGTATTCTTTTTGCACCTCGTAGCTGTTTGCCTGATCCTCCTCCTTGGTGGAGACCCGGCAGTAGGCGGCGACCCGGAGCTGTCTTTGTAGCTCCGCCTGCCGGACCGACTCCGGCTTTGCGGGGATCTTAATGACTCTTGGGGCGGTTTCGTTCACAGCTGATCTCTCCTCTCTATGGTCTGCCCGTTCTTCAGCGTCACGGTCACGCAGTTGTTCGTCACACGCACCTTTGACACCGCACTTTGCAGCAGTTCCGCATCCAACTCCGGCATGGGCATTCGGCCGGTGAGCAGCCGCCGCAGCCGCACGGTTTCGTATTCCGTGTTCCCAATGGCGTCGTACTGCTCTGCCGCCAGTTGAAGGAGCAACGCTCTGGCGTTGTCCTCGTCGATGGGCTGCCGCTCCAGCGCGGAGGTCAGCTCCTCCCGCGTTTTTCCGCAGGCAGCGCCGACTACTTGGGATGTCGATGGCCGGACACGGTCGGGGCAGCGTATGAGCTCGTTGAGCAGGTCGGTGACGATCTTCTCCACCCGCTCGGAGGGCGGTGCGCCGCAGAGCCGCCGCAGGGCCTTCTGCGCGGGCGTTTTCTGCGGCGGGCGTGCTCTTGCCGTCCTCTTTTCCGCTGCCACGCGGAGTTGCTCCGGCTCGATGAGTGCCGGATAACCTTTCCCTCCGATGTATCGGCCATCCTCTAAAATACGGGAGACCATGTTTTTGTTCCATGTCCGCCCCTCATAGTAGGGAATCTCCTGCCGGCAGAGTGCCTTGGTCAGCTCCCCCAGCGTGGCTCCCATGCTGTAGCCTTGGAAGATAAACCGTACCAGCTCCGCTTCCTCCGGCAGGATCGTGATCTCGCCCAGCGTCATACGGTAGCCGAAGGGCTGCTTTCGGTTTCCCATTATCGCACCGTCCTCTCAATGGATTCCCGCAGCTCCAGCCCGTTATGCAGGCGGAAGCGGAGGGTGTCGTTGCTCTCCACGATGATTTCCGCAATGAGTGCGCCGCACAGCTCTGTGTCTGGGTGGTCGAGGAAGTCCGGCCCATCCTCCAGCAGGGCTATCAGCTCCTGCGTCCGCTGGGCGGTGGCATCCCCCTCGGCAGCCATAAGTTCCTCTTTGTCCAGCTTGGCCTGCCGGAGCTGGCGGGTCAGCTCGTTGCTTTTGGATATAAAAATGTCAGGATCAACGAGGCCGTTTTGCTTGAGGAAGGCCAGCGTTTGATTCTGACTGGAGAGTTCAGATATTTTTTTGTTGAGGGAAACGATGTCCTCGCTCCAGAGCAATCTGCGATCACGGATCGCCCGGAGAGTCTCGAGCATCTGCTCCAGAATGGGGAGGCTCTGATGCTTGAGCTTATAGTAGAGGCGGCGGAAGGCTTCATCCGTCTGCGCTTCCGGCACGGGCTTGATGGCGCAGTCGCCTTTTTCATCGTGTCGGCAGCAGCACCAGTACCATCTGCCATTGACTTGCTTTGCCCGGATGCGGGAGCCGCAGGAGCAGCGCATCCGGACGCAGAGCCTTCCATGGGTGACAGTCTGCCCGACGCTGCGTCTTTGCCGCAGTTCTTTTGCGCGGTCGAATAGCTCCTGTGGAATAATGGCTTCGTTGCTATCCGCCACATAGTACATTTCGCGCTCCCCGTGGTTGATCTTCTGCTGCTTGGGGAGGGTAGCGGTCGTGTATCGCTTCTGCAGCAGAGCGTTGCCTGCATAACGCTCGTTTTGCAGGATGTAATCCACAGACTTATATTTCCATATCCGTCCCGATGTATCCTCGGCGTTCAGGATTTCCGCAATCTCTCGCGGATTCCTGCCGGAGAGGTATTCGAGGAAGATACGCCGCACGATCTCGGCTTCATCCTCGTGGACGGCAAGGCTTTTCCCGTCCAGCCGGAAGCCCCAGGGGGCGCGGCAGGTGTTGAACTCGCCGCTTTCCATCCTGCGCTGATAGCTCCAGCGCATATTGCCGGAGATGGATTCGCTCTCCTTTTGGGCGAAGGCGGCGTAGATGGCGGTGATGAGCTCGCTGCTCACATTGGCGATGTCGATGCCCTCGCGCTCGAAGCGGACATTGACGCCCAGCTCCTTCAGCTCCCGCACTGCCTCCAGACAGTCCTTTGTGTTCCGGGCGAAGCGGGAGATGGATTTGACGAGGATCTGGTCGATGAGCCCTCTGCGGCAGTCCGTCATCATGCGTTGGAAGTCCTCACGCTTTGCGGCGGAGGTGCCGGTGATGCCCTCGTCGGCGTAGATATCCACCATGCGCCATTCAGCCTTGCCGGAGATCAGCTCGGCGTAGTAGCGGTTTTGCGCCGCGAAGGAGTTGCGCTGGTCATCGGAGTCCGAGCTGACGCGGGTATAGGCCGCTACCCGCAGCTGCGCATTCTGCGACTTCTCCGCTGCCTCGATCTTGATGACGCGGGGCTGCGCTGTCAGCGCCGTTGTGCCGTCTGTCAGATGCTTTTCCGCCATGCCTGCTCACCTCCTTTTTTGCAACACAAACACTACCACAACCTTGGTCATAAAGCTACTGAAAGATGGAGGAAATCAGAGAGAAATCATAATGTCCGCGCCGCTGTCCGCGGCGATCCGTGCCGCCACCCTCCGCAACTCCTTTTCGCTGAAGCTGCCGCTTTCCCGAAGCTGGCGCAGCAGAAGGATGATGCCGTAATAATTGACGTTCTGATCCATATCGGTACCTCTTTTCTGAATTTTGCCTTGCGGCACAAATATGAGGATCGTCCGGGGCGATAAGGAGGGAGTGAATGCAGGCCGTTCAGAGGATTAAAAGAGAGAAAAGAATGGATGGCGGAAAAGAGAAAGAGGAGGTGGACGATCCCCATACTTCTGCCGCAAAGCAGAAAAGGCCGCTCCGTATCGGGGCGGAACTGCTCCTTGCGGAGCGGCCTTCTTGCTCTTGCGTTGCTGCCTGTGTTCGACACTACTTCCCCAGGCAAGGGCGGCGGCTGGAACCGCGCTGGCGCGCGTCACGGGAGTTTCACCCCTCCGAGGTTCTCTCGAAGCTGCGTACAGGAGTATCATTGTAAGCTGACGGGGTCATGGCGAAGCAGCCTGCCAAAGCTGCATTTGACCTGGGTTGGTATCGCTCTGCACCTTCTATTGGCCGTCCTAATATGCGGAGAATGCTCCGCACAGGTGGTCCTCGCGCACCCGGTCTGACGCTCGCGCCGTCAGCAAAGGTATTCCAGTCACCGGATATGACCGCCTGGGCGGTGTTTTTCAAGGTTCAGAAGATGGGGGATACTTGTCCCTTCACTAATCATCTTTTTTCAGGCTTTTTCACAACCATTTTTGGACCCCTTTTCAAAAATTTTCTCGATTTTTTCAAAGCGGAGACCAGCGATTTAGACACAGCCTGCTGCGTGACGCCTTCTGCTTCGGCGATTTCGCTCTCTGTTTTCCCTTCGATGCAATACTGCCGGAGTCTATAAAACTGTGCACCAGTCAGTATGCTTCTGATCCCAGAAACCGCTGCCTCCGCACAACGAATCTGATCTTCTCTGACCTGCCTTTCCTCTGCCAAAGCATCCTCATTGGGAACAGCAAGGGCGGCTTCCGGAACCATGTCCATAGATGTGGTGTGGTCGCTTTCCTCCACATCGCTTTTGTCCTCTGCGTGAAAGTCCTGGCCCGACCACCTCTTCCAACGGCGAAACTCTGCTTCATCGGTGAAATCAGCGCAGGTCAGGCAGATCAGATTTCCATCGGCGTCTGGAAGTACAATGGCGTCTGGATTTTTCTTGTTCAGTGCGTAGATGCTCCGTCTGTCATACATTTTTGGTTCCTCCATATTCTGAAATCTGTTGGATGTAAATTTCAGAACACAGGAGGGCTACGGCAGCGAGGCTGCCCAAAGGGCGCAAAAAAGCCCACAGCGACACCGCTGTGGGCATAAGGATATTCGAGGTTAGTGGTGGTGGGAGGGGGAGGCATATCCTCAAAAGACCGCAAAAAGTCAGGGCATCCGATGCCCGTACTTAGAGGGATGAGTGTGGGCTGCCTTTGGACAGCGTCGACAGTGCCGCAGATGTGAGGATACCTCATAAGAACCGCCTGTCCCGGCTTGGAGCCATGTTTTTTCATTGTCGTGCAGGTTCGGCCTCTCCGCTCAAAGCAGGAGATCACGACAGAAAAGCGGAGAGATTGCTGTATCGCAGTCTCTCCGCTTTCGACATGGATGGCTGTTCAGAAGATCTGAACAGGGGGAGGTATCAGATGGTGTGTTCTCAGTGGCCGAATGCCTACTGGATCTTTCTTAGGCGGATATAAAATGCTGCTTCAACTCGCATGTTTGTTGCCTGCCGATTGGCCTCTTGCATCCTACATTTTGCTGACAACAGCCCTGATATCTACCACTATAAAGGCTATCCCTCGCTTATTCATCTGCCTCCGATCATCCTTCTGGTAATCGCTCATTTGTATGCTTCCGTCGATAGCTGGACCATAGTTGAAGTCCCACTGGGACAAACGGGCTGGTAACGTCACATAGCTGCCGCGTTCAGCCGGATGCATCTGTTCCTGTGTTCATTTTTGAAATGATGTCAGAGAGGAAGCTGTCTGCGTTCCCGGACCTCAGGTCCTTTTTCTGAAGCAGCAGCGCGCATTCATCGTCGCAGACCACAAGCCACAGATGCAATGATTCAAAGGCGCTCTTTATCCGTGTATAAGAGAGATGTTCTTCGTTCTCCTCCGCGCAGATCGTTATGCCGGCATCCTCGAAGCGAATGGTGGTTTTGAGCTTTTCCCAATCAATGGTCCGCCGCAGCTCCAGCGCTTTCTGCGCCTCCTTTTTGCAGGACGCCGGTATGCGCGGCGGCGTTCTTCCGCGAGCAAGGGTAAACTCCAGAAGGCCTGCAATGATCACGGCTCCGCCCACAATGATCACATCGGTGGTTCTTGGCGGCATCAAGCCGAGAATCAGCGTCAAAAGGCCCAGCGCCAGCAGAAACACGCCATAAATGCGGTAGCGCACTGTCCGCTTTTCGCGCGCCGGGCCTTTCGCGGCGTGAGTTCTGATGCGGTCTATCGCATTCCATATAGCGGGCAGCGCCGCCGGCTCTCAGCTTCCAAATGCCGGTGCAGCAGTTCTGCGGTTTCTCTGTCCACGGCGGGGTCATCGTAGTTGCTTATTTGAAAAAGATACATGTGCTTCTCCGTTTCGAAATCGGCTCATTGAGAGTGGCGGAAAATTCCATTCACAGCATATCGGACTGCCACCGGGCAGTCCGATATGCTGTGATGTGCTGATAGTTCCTTGCATGAGAACTGCCGACTGCTTGCGTCCTATTTTTCAAACAGGTACAGCAGGTATCCGTAGCCCTCGGCCTCCATTTTTTCATAGGGGACGAAGCGCAGGGCCGCGCTGTTAATGCAGTAGCGCACGCCGTTGGGCGACTCCGGATCGCCGGTGAACACATGACCGAGATGGGAGTCTCCGGCGCGGCTTCTGACCTCCGTGCGGCGCATCCCGTGGCTCAAATCCTCTTTTTCCACCACAGCGGGGCCCTCGATAGGCTTTGTAAAGGCGGGCCAGCCGCAGCCGCTCTCGTACTTATCCGTGGAGGAAAAGAGCGGCTCGCCGGTCACGACATCCACATAGATGCCCTTTTCAAACTTGTCCCAGAACTCGCCCGTGAAGGCGCGCTCCGTGCCGCTCTCCTGCGTGACGCGGTACTGCTCCGCCGTCAGCTTGTCACGAATGGACTCCGCCGCGGGCTTCTGATAGTCGCCCGGGTCGATGCGCAGCCGGGAAAAAAGCTCCATCTCCGCGCGCGGGATGTGGCAGTAGCCGTTCGGGTTCTTTTCGAGGTAGTTCTGGTGGTATTCCTCGGCGGGATAGTAATTCTTGAGCGGGCCGATCTCCACGAAGAATTTCTCGCTGCGGCCGCGCTCGATCTCCGCGATACGCTTCACCGTCTCTCTCGCGCTTTCGTTGGTGAAGTAAACGCCGGTCTGGTACTGGCTGCCGCGGTCGTTGCCCTGCCGGTTTTGCACCGTGGGGTCGATGACATAGAAGTAGGCCAGCAGCAGCGCGTCAAGGCTCACCTGCTCGGGGTCATACTCCACGCGCACCGTTTCCCGAAAGCCGGTCTCTCCCTTGCAGACGGTCTTGTAATCGGCGTCCGCCTCGCAGGTGCCGTTGGCATAGCCGCTCTCGGCGTCGATAACGCCGGGGATGGACTGCATCAGCTGTTCCATGCCCCAGAAGCAGCCGCCCGCCAGATAGATGACATTGTCTGTGGTATCCATATAGGTGATCTCCTCGTCAGACCGGTCAAAAGCCAGTCCGTCCATGTTTGCTTCCTGTCCGCTCTTTTCCTTCGGCACAGTCTGCTGCCCGGCGGCGCAGCCGCCCAGCAGCAGCACCGAGGCGAAAAGCAGTGCCAATACGCTTCGATACATCGCGTTTCCTCCTTTCAGGGGAAGCGGGGCTCACTCCGCCTCTTGCCCGCCGAGGGCAATGCAATGGCGCACAGCAGGCGCTTTTTTAAATCTCGGGTCAACCCATATCGGCGGCGAGCGCCTGATCGATGAGCTTTTGCAGTGTCTCCGCCTGCTTCTTTTCCGTGATGGCGCCTACGATGGGTTCACCCACGATATTGCCGCTGCGGTCGACCACATAGGTGGTGGGATAGGCAAAGATGTTGGTGGTAAACTTTCCCGCCTCACCATCGGAGTCAAAATACACATTCTGATAGGTGGCGCCCTTCTTGGCCAGCACGTCCTTCGCCTCGGAAATCGCTGCCTCGTCGCCGTCCAGCGTGAAGGTGTTGACGCCGATGAGGGAGCCGCCCTTCTCCGCGAGTTCCTTATTCAGCGCGTCCAGCTCGGCAAGCTCTCCCACGCAGGGATTGCAGGTGGTGAACCAGAAATTCACTACGGTGACGGCGTTGCCGGAGAACAGCTCGTCGCTCTTCACCGTGTTGCCATCCAGGTCTTTACCCTCAAAGGCGGGGAACTTCTGCATACTGCCGTCGTCGGGAGGGGTGCTCGTGTCGCTGCCCGCGGGCATACTCATATCGCCGTCCATGGATTTCTGCATGATCTCGGGATAC
>NZ_JANFZX010000044.1:0-24471 GCF_024461615.1 Anaerotruncus sp. DFI.9.16 | reverse complement strand
TTCGTCCGTCCGAAAAGGAACCCGTGGCGCGCGGCGGAACGCGCTCGTGATTCTTACCGCCCACGGGCGGCAATTCCCGTCGACGCCCTGCCGGGCGCAGCGCGGCAAACTCAAGAGGATTCTGCCGGGCGCAGCGCGGCAACCTCCTCCGCCCACGAGCGGAAAAATTAAGAGAACTCCGCCGCGCGGCGCATCCGCTCGATGAGCTCGTCGAGCCCAGCGTCGCGTGGAGCGGCCCGGCGTGCCTGCTCCTCCCGCCAGGCCTGCCAGCCGCCCTCAAAGGCGGAGACGCCGCCCTGTTCGACGAAGAGCAGCCGCTCCGCGACCTGCTCGGCAAGGCGGCGGTCGTGGGTCACGACGAGCAGGGTGCCTTTCCATTTTCGCAGGAGGCTCTCAAGCGCCTCAGCGGTGTAGAGGTCGATGTGGTTGGTCGGCTCGTCTAGGACGAGCAGGTTGCAGTCGGAGGCGAGCAGCCGCGCGAAGACCGCCTTGGCGCGTTCGCCGCCCGAGAGGGTCCCCGCGATTTTGTGCACGTCGTCCCCGGCGATACCGAGATTGGCGAGGATGGTGCGCACCTCGTGCTCCTCGAGCGGGGAATCGGCCCGCGCGTTTTCGAGCACCGTCTTTTGGGGGTCGAGCACCTCGTGATTCTGGGAGAAATACCCCGGCTTCACCCCCTCGGCGAACCGGGCACATTCGCCATCGCGCATCAGGTGCTCCAGAAGGGTGGTCTTGCCCGCGCCGTTGGGACCGAGCATGACGGTGCGGCTGCCGGTGGGCAGGGAGAAGGAGGCGTCCTTCAGGACGGTGCGCGGCCCGTAGCGGACGGTCAGTCCCTCGACGCGCGCGGCGGTTTTGGCGGTGACGGGGTGCGCGGCGCCGAGCGCCATGCGCACCTCGGGCAGGTCTCCGGGGCGTTCCCGCGCCTCCAGGCGTTCCGCGCGGCGGGAGAGCGCCTTGGCCCGCGCCTCCACCGTGCCCTGGGGGATCGAGGCGGTGCCCTTGTGGAGCCGCGCCTCGCTGAGTCCCATGCGCCGGGGCATTTTCCGCATCCCGCGCGCCGCTTCCCGCAGGTCGCGCGCCTCCGCGAGCAGGCGGGCCTTTTCCGCGCGGTACTGGTCATACTCGAACTGCCGGAAGGCGCGTTCCCGGTCGCGCTCGGCGATCCACGCGGAATAGCCGCCTGGGAAGACCCGCACCGTCCCCTCCTCGATCGCCCAGATTGCGGTGCACACCCGGTCGAGCAGCGCGCGGTCGTGGGAGACGAGCACCACCGCGCCGCGGTACCCGCGGAGCTGCTTTTGCAGCGTCTCGATGCCGTCGAGGTCGAGGTTGGTGGTCGGCTCGTCGGCGAAGAGCAGCGGGTCCCCGCGTGAAAAGGCCGCCGCCAGCGCGGCGCGGGTGCGCTCCCCGCCGCTCTTGCGGGCGCCGTCCGCCAACGCCCACTCCCGGAGCGTCCGCCCGTCGCCCTCGCCCTCCGCCTCGCCCGACTGGCGGACGAGCGCGATGGGGCAGCGCCGGTCTATGATTCCCTCGTCGGCGGGCTCTCCGCCAAAGAGGATGTTTAAGAGCGTCGATTTGCCCGCGCCGTTCGCGCCAACCAGCCCGATGCGGTCGCCGTCGTGGACCTCGAGCTTATCCACGGAAAAGAGCATGCGGACCCCAAAGCTTTTTTTGAGGTCCCGCGCCTGTAACAGATACATAAAAATCCCTCCCGGACGTCCTGTCCGGGAGGGATTCCGATTCGCAGAAAGCGCGCGGCCTTGCAAAAAAGCGCACGGGCGCGCGGCGCTGCCGCCCAGGGGCGGGGAGGCGCATTTTTATTGCGGGCAATAAAAATTTCTGCGGCGGATGCCAGCCGGACAGAACAACATAAGACGGCCGCAGCGGCCGCCGTGGTGTGTTCTTGATTCATCGGCTGTTATTTACGCATCTTTCGCAGAAACCTCGTGCTTTCTTAGATTTGGCTGTATTCTATCACAGGGCCGGGTTCTTGTCAAGCGGGGGCTATTCCCTGTCGGCCGACTGGAAGGAGACGCCCGTCAAGAAGGGCGAAAACCCGATGCCGGTGACGCCCTTGCCCGAGGCGTAGTAGCTCGTTTCGAAGTAGAGGGGGATGACCGCGCCGTCCTCGAGCAGGAGGGTCTCCGCCTGACGGTAGGCATCGAACAGCTCAACGCCGCTGAGGGTGGAGGCCGAATCGAGCAGCGCGTCGAAATCGGCGTTGGAATAGCCCGCCCAGTTCTGCCCCGAGCCGGACCGGAAGAGGGAGAGCAGCGCGTCGGGGGAGGAATAGGCGGCCGAGAGGGGCACGATGGCCGCGTCAAAATCGCCCTCCCGCACCCGTTCGAGGGCCTCCTCCTGCGGCAGGACGTTAAGCCCGGCGAAGAGCCCGAGGGACCGCTGGAGCCCCTGCTGGACGTACCCGGCCAGCGCCCGCTGGTTGTTGCCCTCGCAGACGAGCAGCTCCCCCAGCGGCAGGGCGGAGAGCCCGAGGTCCTCGAGCCCCGCCACATAGCAGCGCTTGGCGAGGTCGGGGCTCGAGACGAGCGGCCCCTTTTCCCCGGCCCGCGCCCGGAAGGACTCCCCCTGCCAGAGGATGGCGGGCGGCACCAGCGTGTCGGCGGCGCGCAGGTTGCCGGGGAGCCGGCCCTCAAAGAGGGAACGGTTGACGCTGTAGGCGACCGCCTGGCGGATGTTCGTGTTTGCGAGGTGCTCCGTGTGTCCGTTGAGCAGGAGCACCCACACGGTGTCCTCAAAGGAGGCGACCTGCCCGCCCGCGCCCTCCACGGCGGGAAGGTCGGAGAAGGAGACCTTGCAGGCGTCCGTCTCGCCCGCGAGGAAACGGGCGGCGGGTTCCGCGCCGTCCGCCGCGCCGGGCGTATAGAGGTCCACCCCGCGCGCGACGACCGGCTGGTCGTCGAGGTAATGCCTGTTGCGGCGCAGGGAGATCACCCGGTCGTTGTTCCAGTTGTAGAGATAGAAGGGGCCGTTGCAGAGCAGGCTCCCGATGTCGAAGCCGTAGCGGGCGCGCGTCGACTCGAAAAATTCCCGGCTGCAGGGCATCGCGTAGCTCGCGGAGAGCAGCTCGGGCAGGCGGCTGTCCTGCCGGACGAGGGCGATCTCCAGCGTGTAGTCGTCAAGTGCGCGTACGCCGAGCGAGGACTGGGGCGCCGCGCCGCTCAGGATGAGCGAGGCGTTTTTGACCGAGGAAAATTCCCCCGCGAAGGGGCTGAACGCCGCCGGGTCGAACATGCGGGAGAGCGCGAAGGCGAAGTCGTGTGCGGTCACGGGGGCCTCGTGGAAGGCGGACCGGCTGCTGGAGGCGTTCCACACGGCGTCCCGGCGCAGGCGGAAGGTCCAGACAAGCCCGTCGTCCGAGACCTCGCTGCTTTCGGCGAGGCGGGGGACCACCTCGCCGTCGGGAAGCTGGCGGTAGAGCCCCTCAAAGGTGTTGGAGATGATCATGCGGGCGGTCGTGTCGGTCGCGAACTGGGGGTCGAGCAGGGAAACGCCCGTGGGGACGTCGTAGCGGATGATCTCGCCGGCGGAGCTCCCGCATCCGCCCAGCAGGAGCAGCAGGGACAATATCAAAGCGGCTGCGCGCAGTTTTCTCATGGCGGCACCTTCCGTTGAAATCTTAGTCAAATTCTATCAGAATTCGCGTCGGTTTGCAAACCCGCGCGCACCCAAAAGGTGCGAAAAAGCCCGGGATTTGCTGCGCCGCGGGGGTTCGGCCGAAATCCCCAGAATTCGCCAAAAACACAACATCTTGTGTCAAACGAAAAAACCGCTACTAAAAAATGTGTTTTTCACCATTGACAGGGAACCTGTTTTCCATTAAAATAGAAACTGCGTGATGAAATGGAACTATATCTTGTGGAAAATAAAGAAAAATACCACAAAATATGGGGACAACAAGATAACGGAGGGTACCCGAATGATACAGACGATTGTAAAGCGCGACGGCCGGTGCGTCCTGTTCGACCTCGACAAGATCGCGGCCGCGATCTTCAAGGCGGCGCAGGCGCTGGGCGGCAGCGATTACGAGATGGCCCGCGCGCTGGCGGAGCAGGTGGCCGCCTCCCTCGAGGAGGCCGGGAACCAGAGCCCCACGGTCGAGGAGATCCAGGACGCGGTGGAGCGCACGCTCGTGGACAACGGCCACGCCCGCACCGCCAAGGAGTTCATCCTCTACCGCGCGCAGCGCACCCGCGTGCGCGATATGAACACCCGCCTCATGAAGACCTATGAGGAGCTCACCTACAAGTCGGCGGACGAGAACGACATCAAGCGGGAGAACGCCAACATCGACGGCGACACCGCGATGGGCACGATGCTCAAATACGGCTCCGAGGGGGCCAAGCAGTTCTACCACATGTTCGTGTTGCGGCCCGAGCACTCGAAGGCGCACCTGGCGGGGGACATCCACATCCACGACCTCGATTTCCTGACGCTGACGACCACCTGCTGCCAGATCGACATCGACAAGCTCTTCACCGGCGGCTTCTGCACCGGGCACGGCTTTCTGCGGGAGCCCAACGACATCTCGAGCTACGCGGCCCTCGCCTGCATCGCCATCCAGTCCAACCAGAACGACCAGCACGGCGGGCAGAGCATCCCCAACTTCGACTACGGAATGGCCAAGGGGGTGGCGAAGACCTACCGCAAGCTCTACACCCGCAACCTCGCCAAGGGGCTCGAGCTCTTCTGCGGCATCGACGACGCGGAGGGGATCGCCAAGGCGATCCGCGACGGGATTTCCGACGCGCGGGGGATCGGCCCCGTCTTTGCGGACGACAACGGCTACCGCGACCAGGAGGCCGAGCTGCTGCACGAATACACCGACGGGGAGACGGCGGAAAAGCTCCAGCAGTTCGCCCGCCGGGAGGCGGTCAAGGAGACCCGCCGCGCCACCTACCAGGCGATGGAGGCGTTCGTCCACAACCTCAACACGATGCATTCCCGCGCGGGCGCGCAGATCCCCTTCTCGTCGATCAACTACGGCACCGACACCTCGCCGGAGGGCCGCCTTGTGGTCGAATGCGTGCTGCGCGCCACCGAGGCGGGGCTCGGCAACGGCGAGACCCCCATCTTCCCCATCCACATCTTCAAGGTGAAGGAGGGGATCAACTTTAACGACGGCGAACCCAACTACGACCTCTTCAAGCTCGCCTGCCGCGTGTCGGCCAAGCGGCTCTTCCCCAACTTTTCCTTCATCGACGCGCCCTACAACCTCCAGTACTACAAGCCCGGCCACCCCGAGACGGAGATCGCCTACATGGGCTGCCGCACCCGCGTGATCGGCAACCACTACGACCCCACCCGCGAGATCGTCAACGGCCGCGGCAACCTGAGCTTCACCTCGGTGAACCTGCCGCGCATCGCCATCCGCGCGAAGGGGGACGTCGACTGGTTCTTCGAGGAGCTCGACCGCAAGATCGACCTCGTGATCGACCAGCTCATGGAGCGGTTTGAAATCCAAGCGAAAAAGAAGGTCCGCAACTACCCCTTCCTGATGGGGCAGGGGGTGTGGATCGATTCGGACAAGCTCGGTCCCGATGACGAGGTGCGCGAGGTGCTCAAACACGGCACCCTGTCGATGGGCTTCATCGGGCTGGCGGAGACGCTCAAGGCGCTGATCGGCCAGCACCACGGGGAGAGCGAGTACGCGCAGAACCTCGGGCTGGAGATCATCGGGCACATGCGCCGCCGCATGGACGACGCGACCCGCGCCACCGGCTTCAACTACACCCTGCTCGCCACCCCGGCCGAGGGGCTTTCGGGGCGGTTCGTGCGGATGGACCGCAAGCAGTTCGGGGAGCTCGAAGGGATCACCGACCACGAGTTCTACACCAACTCCTTCCACATCCCCGTCTACTACAACATCTCCGCCAGCGAGAAGATCCGCCTCGAGGCGCCCTACCACGCGCTGACCAACGCGGGGCACATCTCCTACATCGAGCTGGACGGCGACCCGCTGAAAAACCTCGACGCGTTTGAGCAGGTGGTGCGCTACATGAAGGAGTGCGGCATCGGCTACGGCTCGATCAACCACCCGGTCGACCGCGACCCCGTCTGCGGCTACACCGGCATCATCGACGAGGTCTGCCCCCGCTGCGGCAGGCGCGAGGGGGAGGCCGTGAGCGTCCAGAAGCTGCGGGAGCTCGGCTGCTGGCAGGAGAGCGCCGCCAACTGCGGCTACTGCGGGGACCCCTTTGAGGAGAGCGAGCGCAGCGCGAATCCGCTTTCCTTCTGAACAATTTAGAACGATTAAATGAGGAGGCATTTTTTATGGTACAGATCAATCAGGACGGCGTGGAAATGGTCGGCAAGGGCGTCGGGTTCGAGCGCATCCGCCGCATCACCGGCTATCTGGTGGGAACCCTCGACCGGTTCAACGACGCAAAGCGCGCCGAGGTGGGCGAGCGGGTCAAGCACACCGTCAGCCGTGAAGTAAAGCTCTGATGCCGGCGGAAGAGATTCCGCCGCTGCGCGTCGCGGGGTGCGTCTCCGACTCGATCGTCGACGGCCCGGGGATGCGGTACGTCGTCTTTGTGCAGGGGTGCCCGCACCGCTGTCCCGGCTGCCACAACCCCCAGACCCACGACTTTGCCGGCGGCTACCCCGCCGACCCCGACGAGATCGTGCGGCAGGTGAAGGCCGACCCGCTGATGAGCGGCGTGACCTTTTCGGGCGGGGAACCCTTCTGCCAGCCGGAGGCGCTCGCCGCGCTCGGGGAACGCATCCGCGCGCTCGGCAAGAACATTGCGATTTACTCTGGGTATACATTTGAACAGTTATTGCAAATGGGCGAACAAAATCCCGCCGTTCTGCGCCTGCTGCGGCTGGCCGACCTGCTGGTCGACGGGCCGTATCTCGAGGCGGAGCGCGATTTGACGCTGGAGTACCGGGGCAGCCGCAACCAGCGGCTGATCAAGGTCTCGGAGGCGCTTGCCGCCGCCGGGCTCGCACAATAAAACGGAAAAACGAGGGCGGAGCCAAAGGCTCCGCCCTCGTTTTATGTAGTTTTATACGCGCAGAAGCAGGTCGGTGTAGGTCGGCATCGGCCAGCAGGTTCCGTCCATGATCGTCTCGGCGGCGTCGCAGGCGGCCCGCAGGCTCTCCATGCACAGGCGGATGTCGCTGCGCATGAATTCGGCGTGGGCGTGCACGTCCTCGATCGACTGACTGCGCGCATAGGCGTCCCGCAGGGCGCCGAGCTCGCTGTCGATCTGGTCGACGAGCGCGGTGAGGGTGTCGAGCAGCCGCACGGTGGAGACGGCCGCCGCGCCCGCGGTGCGCATCCGGTTGACCGTCTCGGCGATCTCGCCGGTGTAACGCACGACGGCGGGATAGACCTGCCGCCGCACCATCTCGATGAGGGTGGCGGCCTCGATGCCGACGACCTTGACGTAGTTTTCCAGCAGGATCTCATGCCGGGAGATGCACTCGGCCTCGGTAAAGACGCCGTGCCGCGCGAAAAGGGCGATATTTTTGGGCGCGACGAGACAGTCGAACGCCTCGACGGTCGAGGGGATGATGGGCAGGCCCCGCCGCCGGGCCTCCTGAACCCACGCCTCGGAATAGTTGTTGCCGTTATAGATGATGCGGCCGTGCTTTTGCATGACCTCGGAGATGAGGGCGCAGATTTCCGCGTCGCGGTCGGCGGCGCGCTCCAGCCGGTCGGAGAAGCCGGAAAAGACGTCGGCGAGCGCGGTGTTGAGCACGACGTTGGTCAGCGCGATCGACTGGGACGCGCCCGGCATGCGGAACTCGAACTTGTTGCCGGTGAAGGCGAAGGGGGAGGTGCGGTTGCGGTCGGAGTCGTCCTTGACGAGCTCGGGCAGCGCGTCCACGCCGGTCTTGAGCAGCTGGCGGTGCTCCTCGGGGCAGCCGCCGCCGTCGGCGAAGGAGAAGAGGGTGCGGGTGAGCGCCTCCCCGAGGAAGACGGAGATCACCGGCGGCGGAGCCTCGCAGCCGCCGAGGCGCTGGTCGTTGCCCGCGCAGGCGGCCGACGCGCGCAGCAGGTCGCCGTACTCGTCCACCACCTGGACAAAGGCCGCCGCCAGCAGCAGGAAGCGCCGGTTCCGCACCGGGTCCCCCGAGGGGGAGAGCAGGTTTTTGCCGGTGTCGGTGACGAGGGAGTAGTTGTTGTGCTTGCCGCTGCCGTTGATGCCCGCGAAGGGCTTTTCATGCAGCAGGCAGGCGAGGTTTTTCCTTTTGGCGACGACCCGCATCATCTCCATCGTGAGCTGGTTGTGGTCGCAGGCGATGTTCGCCTGGTCGTAGACGGGGGCCAGCTCGTGCTGGGCGGGGGCCGCCTCGTTGTGCTTGGTCTTGGCGGGCACCCCCAGCGACCAGAGCTCCTCGTCCAGCGCGTGCATGAAGTCGGACACCCGCAGGCGGATGCGTCCGCAGTAGTGGTCGTCGAGCTCCTGCCCCTTGGGGGGCTTCGCGCCGATGAGGGTGCGGCCGCAGATCTTCAGGTCGAGGCGCTGCTCGTAGAGCGCGCGGTCGATGAGGAAATACTCCTGCTCCGCGCCGACCGTCGGGATGACATAGCTGACGGATTCCTCGCCGAGCAGGTGCAGCAGGCGGACCCCTTCGCTGCCGACCGCCTGCATCGAACGCAGGAGGGGGGTCTTCTGGTCGAGCGCCTCGCCGCCGTAGGAGCAGAAGGCGGTCGGGATATAGAGGGTGCCGTCCTTGACGAAGGCGGGGGAGGTGGGGTCCCAGGTGGTGTATCCGCGCGCCTCAAAGGTGGCGCGCAGCCCGCCCGACGGGAAGCTCGACGCGTCCGGCTCCCCCTTGATGAGCGCCTTGGAGGAAAATTCGAGCATCATGCCGCCCTCGCCGTCCGGTTCGATGAACGCGTCGTGCTTGCCGGCGGTGATGTTGGTCAGCGGCTGGAACCAGTGGGTGTAGTGGGTGGCGCCCTGCGCGATCGCCCAGTCCTTCATCCCCTCCGCGACCGCCTGCGCGATCGACGGGTCGAGCGGCAGCCCCGCCTCGCGGGTGCGCCGCAGGCTTTCGTAGACCTCGCGCGAGAGATGCTCGCGCATCGCGGCGTCGCCGAACACCCGGCAGCCGAACAGCTTTGTCAAATCCATGTGTTTCCCTCCCTCTCCGTTTCCCGCGCTTCGGCGGGCCTGCTTTCTTTTCTCTTGTAAAAGAAAGCAGTAAAGAAAATACGCCTGAAGGATCAAGCATTTCGCGCCTGCGGGCGCGACGCGGGGGGGCCCCCCCCCCCCGCCGACCCCGCCGCCTTTTAAAAACGGCGGGCGAAAATTTTGTCTCACGGGGCGCGTGGGCGGCGAAGCGCCGCGGTGTGCCTGAATCAAAAGTTTTGAAGGGGTCCAGGGGGAACTTTTTCAAAAGTTCCCCTTGGTTACAGCAGGTGGATGCCCGACGCCTCGCAGGCGTCGCGCATGTCGTCCGGCCAGACGGACGCCTGCACCTCGCCGATGTGGGCCTTCTGGAGCATCGCCATACAGATGCGGCTCTGGCCGACGCCGCCGCCCATCGTGAGCGGGAGGCGGCCCTCGAGCAGCATCTTGTGGAAGGGCATCGACGCACGCTCGGTGTGACCGGAGATTTCAAGCTGGCGGCGCAGCGCGTCGGCGTCGACGCGGATGCCCATCGAGGAGAGCTCCAGCGCCCGCCCGAGCACCGGGTACCAGATGATGATGTCGCCGTTTAGGGACCAGTCGTCGTAGTCGGGCGCGCGGCCGTCGTGGGGCTTGCCGGACTTGAGCGCGCCGCCAATCTGCATGATGAAGACCGCGCCGTACTTTTTGGCGGCCGCGTCCTCCCGCTCCTTGGGAGAGAGGGCGGGGTATTCGTCCTCGAGCTGCTGGCTCGTAACGAAGGAGATCTGTTCCGGCAGGTAGCGTTCGAGGCAGGAGAACTGGTTGGCAAGCGTCTCCTGCGTCTTGCAGAGCGCCTTCATGATCTGGCGCACGGTATCTTTCAGCGTTTCGGCGCACCGCTGTTCGCGGGTGATGACCTTTTCCCAGTCCCACTGGTCGACATAGACCGAGTGGAGATTGTCGAGCACCTCGTCGCGGCGGATGGCGTTCATATCGGTGTAGAGCCCGGTGCCGGGCGCGAAGCCGTAGCGCGCGAGCGCGAGGCGCTTCCATTTCGCCAGCGAGTGGACGATCTGCACGTCGGAGCCGAGGTCGAGGATATCGAACTGCACCGGCCGTTCGACGCCGTTGAGGTCGTCGTTGAGGCCGGTCTCGGGCTGTACGAAGAGGGGTGCGGACACGCGCGTCAATTCGAGGTAACGCGCGAGCTCCCGCTCAAAGGTGTCCTTCGCCAGCTTGATGGCGATTTCGGTCTCCATGATATCGAGTTTGGAAAAATAGTGCTCCGGCAGGGAGAGGTTTCTCACCGACATGGGGGATGACCATCCTTTCAAAATCCGCCCGCGGACGGAAAACAATTCATTTCATTATTCTACCATCCGCGGCCCTTCCATGCAAGAGAAATTCCACCATCCGGGCGGCCGGGTGTTGACGAAAAAGGAAACAACGGTTACAATAAAATCAGATCGCGCCCCGTTGTGTGTGGTGGGACGCGAAATTTGTCGATACGAGTTGGGAGGTGGGCCGTATGCCGCGGACCGTCTGGCTGGCGCTGAGCTATAACGTGCCGATCAATCCCTCGAAGGCACGGGTCTACGTCTGGCGAAAGCTCAAGGAGATCGGCGCCGAATACTTCAAGCAAGGGGTCGCCCTGTTGCCCAACACGGCCCAGAGCATGCAGCAGTTTTCCGCTTTGGCGCAGAAGATCCGCCAGCTCGGTGGGGAGGCGTCGATCGTCGAGCTCCGTTTCACCGACCCGAACGACGAGGCGCAGATGACCGCCCGCTTCAAAAAGCAGGTGGACGACGAATACACCGAGCTGCTCTCCGACTGCGCGAACGTGCTGCTCATGCTCAAACGGCCCGAACAGCCGCTGACCGCGCAGGAGACCGAGCGCATCCGCCAGATGGTCAAGCGTTACCGCAAGACCCGTTCCCGCGACTTCTTCAAGGCCGCCGAGGCCAAGGAGATCGAAACGGGCATCAACGAGATCATCGACGGGGTCAAGGGGGTCGCCTCCGATCTGGGCAAGCAGCTCAGGAAGATGATGGACGTCTGATTAGCCGAGCAGCTCCCCGATCACCGCGTTGGAGAGGAGAAATCCCTCCGCCGTGAGGCGCAGGCCGTCCGAATCAAGCGTTATCAGCCCGCCGGGAATCCGGCGGGCTTTTTCGCGCAGATTTTCCGCGCCAAAGCCGGGATAGCGGGCCGCGAGAGCGTCCCAGCGCACCCCTTCGGAAAGCCGCAGGCGGAGCATCAAGTATTCCTCTGCGTCCCCGCCCGGGCCGTCGTCGACGGCCCGGGAGAAATCCCCGCCCGACGCGAGGAATCCCCGCAGGTCGCGCGGGAAATAGAACCGCCGCCCATTTACGAACGAGTGGGCCGACGGTCCCACGCCGAGGTATTCCCGGCAGTCCCAGTATTTGAGGTTGTGGCGGGCGACGCGGCCCTCCCGCGCGAAATTGCTGATCTCGTACTGCTTCCAGCCTCCCGCCTCCAGCGCTCCGACCGCGTGCAGGTAGGCCGCGGCCTGTCCCTCCTCGTCCGGGCAGGCCGCCGCGACCCCCTGCCGGTCAAAGGGGGTGCCCGGCTCGATCTTGAGCAGGTAGGCGCTCACATGCTCCGCGCCGAGCCTGCCGCACAGGCCGACAGCCCGGTCGATGTCCGCAGGGGTCTGGCCGGGCGTGGCGAGCATGAGGTCGAGCGAAAAATGCGCGAAGCCGCAGCCCCGCGCCGTCTCCACCGCCGAAACCACGTCGGCGGCGGTATGCAGCCGTCCGAGCCGCCGAAGCTGGCCGTCGTCGGCGCTCTGCATCCCAAACGAAAGGCGGTTGACGCCCGCCGCCCGCAGGATGGAAAGCTCCCGCCCAAGCGCCGAATGGGGGTTGCACTCGACGGTAATCTCCGCGCCCGAAGCGATCCCAAAGCGCGCGTCCGCCGCCTCGAGGATGCGCGAAAGGCGGCGGCCCCCCAGTACCGAAGGGGTGCCGCCGCCGAAATAGACGGTGTCGAGCGGCGCGAGCGCGTAGGGCGCCCGCCCGAGGGAGCGGATGGCCGCATCGGTATAGGCGTCCATCAGCGCCTCGTCCGCCGCCACCGAATAGAAGTCGCAGTAGGGGCACTTGCGCTCGCAAAAGGGGATATGGATGTAGAGGGCGTCGCACATGGGAATCTCCTTTTTTGCCGCCCTGCGAGCGGCAGGGGCCTTCTTATATATGCCGCCTAGTGGGCGGCGGGGCTTGCCGGTGGTCGACCGGCGGCGAGTGACTTTCTTTACGTCAAAGAAAGTCACCAAAGAAGGACGCAAGGTGGCTTCGCTCCCTTGACCCCCAGGCCGCGACGGGGCCGTAGGCCCTTAAAGGTCGCGGCCCCGTAACACGGATCGAAGTACCAGCCTACAGCAGCCCGTCAGCCGCCGCGCCGCAGGCGCAACGCCTCTGCTGACGAGCCTCCGGAACCTTCTTACAGGTGCGTCCGGGGAGACACGACCGCTTTTTCGTGGCGCGCAGCGCCCACAAAGAGGCGGAAAACCGGGCGGCATAGCCGCCCGCGCGCGCTTTGCGTGCGAACACGCCTGCGGCGTGTTGTTTTCCGCCACGCGTCTTCGCCGAGCTTTCCGTCAACGGCCGTTGGGAGCACCGCAACCTGAATTGTGCCCACAGCTTATGGACCCGCGGGGAGCAATCGCAACCTGCGGGTACTGGCAAGGCGTCTCCCGGGGGATTCTCAAGGGGACTTTTGGTTCCTTTTCGTCCGTCCGAAAAGGAACCCGTGGCGCGCGGCGGAACGCGCTCGTAATTCTTGCCGCCCTCGGGCGGCAATTCCCTTGGAAGCCTTGCCGGGCATAGCGCGGCAAATCTAAGGAAGCCCCTACCGGCCGATCAGCTGCGCGGCGCGCGAAAATTCGTCCTTGCGCACATAGACATAGTAGGCCATGGCGGCCGCCAGATCGACGCCGAGGGAGCCGCTCCGGCGCGCGTCCCGCGCCGCGTCGACGGTGCGGAAGTCGTACCGGATCCCCGCCCCGCGCAGCAGGCCGGTGACGCGGGCGTACTCCTCCATGGAGGTCCCCATCCAGAGCTCCCTGCGGTTCCAGAAAAACATAGAAGCCTCCTCTAGTCCTTCGAGTCGAGCTTGAGCACGGCGGTGAACGCCTCGGGCGGGATCGAGACGGAGCCGAGCTGGCGCATCTTCTTTTTGCCTTCCTTCTGTTTTTCGAGCAGCTTCTTTTTGCGGGTGATGTCGCCGCCGTAGCATTTGGCAAGCACGTCCTTACGCAGCGCCTTGACGGTTTCGCGGGCGATGACCTTGCCGCCGATGGCGGCCTGGATGGGCACCTCGAAGAGCTGGCGGGGGATGTTGTCCCGCAGGTTTTCACAGATGCGCCGCGCGCGCGGATAGGCCTTGTCGGCGTGGGCGATGAAGGAGAGCGCGTCGACGACCTCGCTGTTTAAAAGGATGTCGAGCTTGACGAGCTTGCTGTCGCGATAGCCGCACATCTCATAGTCGAAGGAGGCGTAGCCGCGGGTGCGGGATTTGAGCGCGTCGAAGAAATCGTAGACGATCTCGTTGAGGGGCAGCTCGTAATGCAGCTCGACCCGGTCGGCGTCGAGGTATTTGGTGTCGAGATAGACCCCCCGGCGGTCCTGGCAGAGCTCCATGATGTTGCCGATGTAGGCGGGCGGCGTAAAGATGTTCGCCTTGACAAACGGCTCCTGCGCCGATACGATCTGCGCCGGGTCGGGATAGCTGGCGGGATTGTCGATCGTGAGCTCCTCACCGCTCTGCATCTGGAGCCTGTAGACGACGCTTGGCAGCGTCGTGACGATGTCGAGATTGAACTCCCGCTCGAGTCGTTCCTGCACGATCTCCATGTGCAGAAGCCCGAGGAAGCCGCAGCGGAAGCCGAAGCCGAGCGCGACGGAGGATTCCGGCTCAAAGGAGAGGGAGGCGTCGTTGAGCTGGAGCTTTTCGAGCGCGTCGCGCAGGTCGGGGTATTTGGCGCCGTCCTGCGGGTAGATGCCCGAAAAGACCATCGGCAGTACCTTGCGGTAGCCGGGCAGGGGCTCGGCGGCGGGATTCTCGGCGTCGGTGACGGTGTCGCCGACGGCGGTATCCCGCACCGTCTTGATCGAGGCGGTGATGTAGCCGACCTCGCCCGCGGCAAGCTCCTCCTGCGGCACGAGGCTGGTCGCGCCCATCACGCCGCACTCGACGACGGTGAACTCGGCGCCGGTGGACATCATGCGGATGGTCATGCCGGGCCGGACGGTGCCGTCCATGACGCGGACGTAGACGATGACGCCCCGGTAGCTGTCGTAGACGCTGTCGAAGATGAGCGCGCGCAGCGGGGCGGTTTCGTCCCCCTCGGGGGCGGGGATGTCCGCGACGACCCGCTCGAGCACCGCGTGGACGTTTTCGCCCGTTTTGGCGGAGATGCGCGGGGCGTCCATGCAGGGGATGCCGATGATGTCCTCGACCTCCTGCGCGACCCGGTCGGGCTCGGCGGCGGGCAGGTCGATCTTGTTGATGACGGGGGTGACCTCGAGGTCGTGCTCGATCGCCAGATAGGTGTTGGCGAGCGTCTGGGCCTCGATGCCCTGCGACGCGTCCACCACGAGCACCGCGCCCTCGCAGGCGGCAAGCGACCGGGAGACCTCGTAGTTGAAGTCGACGTGTCCGGGGGTGTCGATCAGGTTGAACTGGTAGTCCTGCCCGTCGTCCGCGTGGTAGGTGAGGGTGACGGCGCGCGCCTTGATCGTGATGCCGCGCTCCCGCTCGAGCTCCATATTGTCGAGGATCTGGTCCTCCATGTCCCGCTGGCTCACCGCCTCGGTGAGTTCGAGGATGCGGTCGGCCAGCGTGCTTTTGCCATGGTCGATATGCGCGATGATGCAGAAATTACGGATGTGTTCCTTATCCATTTTGCCCTGCCGTTTCCGCCCGTCCAATGGGCATCCTAAAATTTTTCCAATACTAAATTATAGCATAACCGCCCGGCGGGATGCAATACGGCGCGGCGGCGATCCCGTCAGGAACCTTTTTTGAGGATCCTCTCGATCCCGGCTGCGTCGAGCTGGTTGACCGTCACGAAACGTCCCCCATAGAACACGGCCCAGTTGTTGAAGACGCAGGGCAGCTCCTTCGCCTTTTGCAGGGTGTCCACCGGAATGAGGGAGAGGGGGACGCCGCGCTCCTCGCAGTACCGCCGGACCGCCTCGACGCGCTGGGGGATAAAGGGGCATTGCATGCTGTAGCAGATCGTGAGCTCCGGGCTTTCGATCGCCAGTTTTTTCGCGTTCGGCGCGAATTGCGGCACGGTCCCGTCAAAGGAGAGCGCGAGCAGCTCGTATTCGTCCCCGGCCGTGTCGACCGCCTCAAAGCCGAACTTCTTCGCAAACGCCTGGTCGGAGAGCCAGGCCTTCTGTTTTTTCGCCCCAAGCATGCAGACGCCGGACCTGCCCTGCCTTTTGGCGTCGGCCAGACAGGACTCCATTAGCGACCGCCCGTACCCCTTGCCCTTGCAGCCGCCGTCGACCCAGAGGCAGTAAAGATAGATGTAGTTGCCGCCAAGGACGGGGACCCACGCCGTCTCAAGAGGGGCGTATTCGATGAAAACCACCGCCTTCGCATCGAGCTTTCGGAACACATGGCCTTCCTTGAGCCGGGCGGCGAGCCATTGCCGCTTGGCCTCGACGCCCGGGTGGGGCTTTTTGCTGCGGATGATGCAGCAGAGATGCTCTTCGGCGAGGTTTTCCTCCGTCAGGTTTATAAAATCCGGTTCCATACGCGTCCTCGTTTCCAATTGAATTTTGGCGTGGCCCAAAGGCAGAACGCCTTTTCTGTATCATAACATACCCGGCCGCGCTTCTCAAAGGAATTTGGAAATCAGGCCGGATCCTTCCCGCCGCGGGAGGGACTCGGCCTTGCCATTTGCGGGGAAGGTGTGGTAGGATGGAACCAACGGGACGCGCCCGCCGGCATATGCGGTCGGTCGCTGCTTTTCAATCCCATATGCGCGGAGAAGCGGAAGGGTGGACCGACCGATGAAAATGCCCGAAAAGATCGATGAGAGGTTGTTCGCGCCCTGCGGCATGAACTGCATGGTCTGCTGCCGGCACTGCATGAGCAAAAGGCCCTGTCCCGGCTGCTTCGGCGGCGACGGCGGCAAGCCGGAGCACTGCCGGAAATGCGGCGTCCGCGACTGCGCCCGGGAGCGGGGCCTCGCCTACTGCTTCGCGTGCCCGGATTACCCCTGCAAGCCGGTGAAAAACCTCGACAGGAGCTACCGCAAGCGCTATCACGCGAGCCTCATGGAAAACGGCGCGGCGGTGAAGGCGCGGGGGCTGGAGGCGTTTCTGGCGGCGCAGCGGGAAGAATTCACCTGTCCCGCCTGCGGCGGGGCCGTCTCCCTCCACGACGCGGCGTGCAGCGAATGCGGCAGGCCGCGCGGCCCCGGGGAGGTCTGACGCCCGCCGGAAAACGGGGCGGAAAAGGCGTACAATGGGTTCGGCCGGCTGCGGCCGAGGGGGAGTGTGCCCGGATGATGCTCAAAATATTGCTGATCGCGGCCTGTCTGGGCGCGGTCCTGTTGGACGCGGCGAAGAAGCTCGACCTTCTGAGCCGCTGGCATATGGCGCTCTGCGCCCTGCTGCTGCCGCACGCGCTCTTCTGGTGGCAGCGGCTCTCCCGCCTTGGCGGGGCGGGCCTCTGGGCGGTGCGGCTGGCGGTGGGCGTCTATTTCGCCTGGACGCTCCTGCGCCTGCTGTTTTTCCCCGCGCGGGACTACCAGACCGAAAACCGCCGCGTCCGGGTCCTCTGGGCCGGGCGCATGGCGCTGCGGGGCGGGCTGCTCCTGCTTTTGATGCAGGCGGTCTTTTACCTGTGGGTCCTGCCGCCGCTCGCGGGCGGCCTGCCGGGCTGGGTCGTCCCCGCCGACCTCGCGGCGGCGTTTCTGCTCGTCGCGCTGGTCATCCTCGGCGGCGCGCTGCGGATTCTCTTCACCTGCCGCAGGCTGGGGATCGTCAAGCGGGTGCTGCTCGTCCTGAACCTGTGGATCCCGGTCGTCAACCTCTTTTTGATGCTCTGGCTCTGCCGGGCCGCGCGGGATGAATACGACCACGAATGCTACCGCGAGGAGGCGCGCCGGGTGCGCGCGGAGCGGGACGTCTGCCGGACGAAATATCCGCTGCTACTCGTGCACGGGGTCGGCTTCCGCGACCTCAAATATTTCAACTACTGGGGCCGCATCCCGCGCGAATTGCAGCGGAACGGCGCCGCGGTCTACTACGGGCACCAGCAGGCGTGGGGCACGATCGAGGACAACGCCGAGGCCATCCGCGCAAAAATCCTGGAGATCCAAACGGAGACGGGCTGCGAAAAGGTCAACATCATCGCGCACTCCAAGGGCGGGCTCGACGCGCGCTACCTGATCACCCGGCTTGGGATGGGGGAGACCGTGGCGTCGCTCACGACGATCTCCACCCCGCACCGCGGCTCCGAGCTGCTGGACCTGCTCGGGAAGCTGCCCGACGGCCTCTACCGCAAAATCTGCGGGATGGTCGACGCGGCCTTCCGCAAGGTCGGGGACCGGGCCCCCGACGCGTGCACGGCCAGCCGTCAGCTCGCGCCCGCCTTCGCGGAGGCCTTCAACGCCGAAACGCCCGACGACCCGCGCGTCAGCTACCGGAGCTGGGCCACCGTCATGAAAAACCCGCTGAGCGACCCGCTGCTCAGCATCCCCTATTTCCTGCTCCGGTGCGTCCGGGGCCCCAACGACGGCCTCGTGTGTATCGACTCGGCCAAGTGGGGGACGTTCGGCGGCGTGCTCTCCAGCCGGCGGCGCCGCGGCATTTCGCACGGCGACATCATCGACCTCAAGCGGGAGGACTACCGGGGCTTCGACGTCATCGAATGGTATGTCGGGCTTGTGTCCCGCCTGCGCGACGACGGGTTCTAACCCCGGCGGCGGACCCGGAAGCCCCGGGAACAGCGAATGAAAGGGGAAGCGCCATGGACGAAAGACTGCAATTTTCCGGCAGGGAGGAGTTCCGCGGGTGGCTTCAGGACCACTGCCGGACGGACGGCGGCGTCTGGCTGCTCTTCGGCAAGGCGGGCGGCCCGCGGACGATCACGGCGGCGGAGGCGCTGGAGGAGGCGCTCTGCTTTGGCTGGATCGACGGACAGATGCAGCGGATTGACGACAGCTCCTACGTAAAATATTTTTCCCCGCGCAGGGAGAACAGCAAGTGGTCGGAGAAGAACAAAGCGCTGGCTGAAAAGCTGGAGCGGCAGGGACGCATGACCTGCTTCGGCCGGGAAAAGATCGCGGAGGCGAAGCAAAACGGACAGTGGGACGCCCCAAAATCCCCGGCGGTCACGGAGGAGCAGGTGCGGGCGGTTTCCGAACTGCTGGCGGGATACGAGCCCGCCCACACGTATTTTTCCGCGATGTCACCGTCGGTGAGGAGGACCTATACCAAAGCGTATCTGGCCGCCAGGACCGACGAGGGGCGGAAAAAGCGTCTGGCGTGGATGGTCGGCCGGCTCAATCAAAACCTGAAGCCGATGTAAGGCCCCGCGGGAGACGGGGAACCCGCGCTAAAAAAGGGATTTGCTCCGGTGACGGGACGCAAAGCGCCGGCCCGAAAGGCGGGCCGGCGCAAAAAACAGCCGCCACGGCCGGCGAACCGGACGCAGCGTCCTTACGGCCAGGGCATGATGGGGGGCAGAATACAGAACGGATGTCCCGCGGGGTCGAGCATGACCCGCCAGCGGTCGTCGAATTGGACTTCCGACATGGACGCGCCGCACGACAGGGCGTGCTTCACCCCTTCTTCCACATCCGCGACGTGGAAATCCAAATGCGCCATTTGCTGCTGCTCCTCCGGCGCCGCGGGCCAAACGGGCGGAAGGTAATCATCCGCCTGCTGGATGGTGATCCAGGTGGGGGTCCCCGTTTGCTCCAGGTCCACCAAGACGGTATATTCTTCGCCCTTGAACCGCGTCCAGCCAAGCAACCTTTCGTAAAATGCGGACAGCTCGTCCGCCCGATCGGAATCCAATACAACATTCCAGCCTGCAAGATGAAGCGCCATGATCTGATCCCTCCGCGTTTTATTGGGAAATGCGAGCTTATCATACAGTTTAATTGCTGCCGGGATGCTTGTCAAATCACTTTTTTCAAATCTGTTACGCGCCTGACGGGAGGACGGTGACATGCTAAACAACAGCCTCTACGATATGATTTTCAAGAGAAAATCGTTTCACCTGTTCAGGGATACCGGCGATACCGGCATATCCTCCGATAAGCTGCGGTCGATCGAGGAAACCTGGCAGTCCCTGGTCCCCCTGTGCCCCGGGATTCGGACGGCCATTCGGATCGTCCCGGCCGGGGAGACCACCTGCAAGCGCGGACAGCAGGCCTGTATTTTGCTGTATAGCGAGAGGAAGGACCATTATTTGCAGAACATCGGGTACCTGGGCGAACAGCTGGAGCTGTCCCTTGTCTCGCAAAACATCGGGACGCTGTGGTACGGGATCGGAAAAGCGCCGGGGCCCCCGCCGGAGGGGCTCGATTTTGTCATCATGATCGCCATTGCCAAAATCGACGACGGCCAAAAATTCCGCAAGGACCTGTTCCGGAGCAAACGGAAGCCGGTCGGCGAAATCTGGCGCGGGGAGCCCGTCGAAGGCGTCACCGAAATTGTCCGGTTTGCGCCGAGCGCCTGCAACACGCAGCCGTGGCTGGTGGAACGCGAAGGCGATACCTTGCGTGTGTACCGCGTGCGCAAGCCGGGCAGGAGCGGGATCATGCCCGCCGGCCAGGTGGCGTTCTACAACCAAATCGATCTGGGGATTTTCTTGTGCTTTCTGGACCTCTGCCTTCAGCGGTGTCACATCCGGTACGAGGCGAAGCTGCACGCGGACCCCGGTTCGGACGGGGAAAAGACGCTGGCCGCGGTCTATAAATGGAAGCAGGACTGAATGAACGCCGAAGGGGCCGCTCTATGAGCGGCCCCTTCGGCGTTCATGCGTCCGGTTCGACCGGGACGCCTTCCTGTGATTTCATGACGTTTTGTTGATATTCATAATTTTTATACCAATTGTCTAATAAGTCCCAGCCCCGCAGGAGCAGGCCGTAACCCTGCTGCGCGAGCAGCAGCGGGCGCGGGGTGACGAGGCAGGCGTGGTCCTGCCGCCAGGCCTCGAACGCATTGAAGGGCTCCAGTGACATGGTGTACTGCCTGCCCAGCAGGGCGACGCTGTATCGGAGTTCCCCGGCGGGCGCGATCTCAAGCGCGCGGACGCCGGCTGCGTTTTCATAGCGGGAGCTGGTGGTGTCGACCCACAGGAAGAGGGCCAGCCAGCCCGTCAGGATCAGGGTCAAAAGAAAGGAAACCCAAAAGAGGCGCGCATCTCTGTTTAACATCCTGTATTTTCACCTTAGGTTTATACCAATAGACTATCCATTTGGAGCAGTTTTCGGGGATGCTTCGCGGTTTTCGTTGAGCATCCGCGCGAGGGACTTCCCGACCAGCTCGGCGGTATAGACGCTCTCGTCGAGGGTGTTGGCGTTGGAGCCGACCTCGAGGAGCAGCGAGCCGGTGGTCAGGTCCATGTTGTATTTGCGGTAGCAGAAGAAGATCGGGCGGGTCAGCTCGGGGGTGTCCTGCTCGATGGCGTCCTGAAGGGACGCGGCAAAGCGCAGGTTTTCCCGCCACTCGGGGACGTTCATCGTGCCGTCGTCGCTGCCGGTGATGATCATGAGCTGGGCGGCCTTGCGGCCGTTGATCTCCACCGTGGGCTTGACGATGAGGTCGTCCTCCCGCTGGATGGCGTCGCGGTGCACGTCGAGCGCGATCTTGATGGTCGGGTACTTCTCCAGATAGGACTTGATCGTTTCGGCGCTGCGCTCGTAGGAGCCGTTGTAGGAGGGGTAGTCGTGCTGGGTCGTGTCGTGCACGACCCCGATCCCCGCGTCCCGCAGCGCCTTTTCCAGCGCGTTGCCCACCGCGACCATATTCTTAGTGTTGTCCGTTGACCGCCAAGTATTCCGCATGTCATAATTTTCACTGTCGTAGGGCTCGTAGCTCTCGGTCGCGTGGGTGTGGAAGATGAGCACCTGCGGCGCGGGGGTGTCCTCCAGCCGGATGTTGAGCCCCTGCTCCATGATCTCCCGGATGTCGTCGGCGGGCACCTCGGTATAGTTGCGGAGCAGGCCCTCGCCGTAGGGGATCAGGCTGTCGCCCGAGCCCGCCATGTTCTCCTGCACGATCCGCCCCCGGTATTCCGCGGGTACGGGATGGGAGTTGTCCGCGGCGGGAGAGGGGTCGGCGACGCGCACCTGCTTGGCGGGGACGGGGGAGGATTCGGGCAGGCCCTGCGGCGCGGCGGAGGCGTCTTCCTCGTCAAAGGGCGCGACGTAGGGCGCGACCTGGGATTCCTCGCCCTGATAGTAGGCGGGGTCAATCTTGTCCGCGAACCGCGATTCCAAAAGGGCGAGCGACCCCTCGGGCATGTTTACCATCGCCGAGATGAGCGCGGCGCGCTCGGTCAGCTCGCCCAGGTCGGGGGAAAGCGAAAAAACCGCCATGATCGACAGCGGCAGAACAACGACCATTGTGATGACGGCCCCAAGGCGGCGCGCCGGCCCGGGTGCACGACCATATCGTTTCACATTCCCGCCCCCCAAAGCATAAAAAGCGTTTCTATGCATTCTATTCAGGGGGAAGGGGGTTTATGCCGGGGGGTTACGACACGAGGTAGGTGATATCCTCGAGGGAGAGCTGGGGCTGGAGCGCGGCGTTGATGGCGAGCGAAAGGTGCTTGGCCCCCCGCTCGATGATCGCGTCGATGTCGCGGGGGGTGACCATCATGGCGGAAGCGCCGGGCGCGGCGTCGCGGCCGTCGTCTCCGAGGATGTCGCGGGCGAGGGTCTCGCCGTCGACGACGGTGGGGATGCCGACCGATACGACCGGCACGCCGAGGGATTCCTCGCTCAGCTCCCGCCGGGCGTTGAGCACCCCCGAGCCGGGGGAGATGCCGCTGTTGGAAAGCTGGATGGTGCGGCCGAGCCGGTCGAGGGAGCGGGAGGCGAGCGCGTCGATCACGATGACGCAGGCGGGCGCGAGGTCGCGCACGATCGAACGGACGATCTCGCCCGTCTCAATGCCCGTCTGCCCGAGCACGCCGGGCGCGAGGGAGGCCACCGGCCGCAGGCCGGAAAGACCGGTCTGCTCCGCGAGCTGGGCGGGGATGTGCCGGGTGGCGAGCACCTGGTGGGCGGCGCGGGGGCCGAGCGCGTCGGGGGTAATCTGTTCGTTGCCGAGCCCGACGACGAGCACCGAGCCCTCCGCGGGCAGCAGCGCGGAGAGCTCGTCCGCGACGGCATGGGTCACGTCGTCCGCCGGCTCCACGCTGGAGGACACGGCGGGCAGTTCAAGGGTGATGTACCGGCCGCACGGCCGTCCGAGACGCTCGGCGGCCTCGGGTTTGGTGATCTCCACGCGGGTGAGCTTGACGCCCGCCCGCTCATCCTCTGTGATCGAAACGCCGTCGGGCAGACGGTCCCGGTAGGGTTCGGCGGCTTCCACCGCGAGGTCGGTTCGGATCAGATTCATGGGGGTCCCTCCGATTCTTGACGAAACTGTTAAAGTTTTTCGCGCGGTTGTAAAAGCCGGGCGGTTGGTGTATATTATAAGGACGGAACGACGCGGCGGCCAAGCCGCGGGATAAAGGAAAGGAAAGCTATGAGCGTGCGGAAAATCGGGGCGCGGATACTCGCCGCCGGCGTGATCATATTGTTGGTCGCCCTGCTTCTTTTATTCAATACGAACTCGGTGTGGGCCCTCATCACACTGGGGCTTTCGATCGTTGTGAACACCGCCGGCCTGGCGATGCTCATGGTGAGGGACAAGAACGCGGATGAATGACGGGGGATAAGACCATGGACTACCTGCGCCGCACCTGGGCGGACATCGACCTGGACTGCATCGTACACAACTACCGCGAGCTCAAAAGCCGCCTGACGCCTGGCTGCCGCACGATGGCGGTGGTCAAGGCGGACGCCTACGGCCACGGGGACGGCTACGTCTCCCGCGCGCTCCAGCAGGAGGGCGCCGACTGGTTCGCGGTTTCCAATATTAACGAGGCGATCTCCCTGCGCAGGCAGGAGGTCGCCCGCCCGATTTTGATCCTGGGCTGCACGCCGCCCGAGATGGCGCATACCCTGGCGGAGCTGGGTATCTCCCAGACGGTCTATTCGGAGGAGTATGCGGGGGAGCTTTCCCGCGCCGCGGTCGAACAGAAGGCCGTGATCGACTGCCATGTGAAGATCGACACGGGCATGAGCCGCATCGGCTTTTTCGCCCAGCACGGCCATGAGGCGCGCGCCGCCGAGGAGATCGCGCGGGTGTGCGCGCTGCCCGGGCTTTCCTGCACCGGCGTCTTCACCCACTTCGCCTGCGCCGACGAGTGCGCCGGGGACAGCCGGGACTATACCCGGATGCAGTTCCGGTCCTTCCTGGACACGGTGGAGCTGCTGGAAAAGCGGGGAATTACTTTCGCGCTGCGCCACTGCTGCAACAGCGCGGCGGCGCTCGCCTATCCTGAGATGCACCTCGACATGGTGCGGCTCGGCGTCGTGCTCTATGGTCTGCCCCCCTCCCCCGAATACGCGGGGATGGCGGACCTGCGGCCCGCCATGTCCCTCTACACCACCGTCACGATGGTCAAGACGCTCGAGGCCGGGATCGCCGTCAGCTACGGCCGCCGGTATGTCACCGAGCACGACGGCCAGAGGCTCGCCTCCATCGCGATCGGCTACGCCGACGGCTACCGCCGCAATTTCACCAACAAGGGCCGCGTGATCGTGCGCGGACAGTACGCGCCCATCACCGGCGCGGTCTGCATGGACCAGCTCATGGTCGACGTGACCGGGATCGACGGGGCCCGCAGCGGCGACGTCGTCACCCTCATCGGCAGCGAGGGCGGCAAGTCGATCACCCTCGACGATTTTGCCGCGCTCAACGGCACGATCAACTATGAGGAGGCCTGCCTCATCGGCAGGCGGGTCCCGCGGGTGTACATACAGGGCGGGAAAGAGATTGCCGCCGTCGACTATGTGATCGCTACGCTGTGAGATTGTCCGCTCATCGAGCGACGGAGGTTGTCGGTGGCCGACCGACGGCGGACCTTAGGTTTACCGCTCAGTGAGCGGTGTAGTTTGTCGGTGGCCGGCCGACGGCCGTTTTAGGCTTGCCGCTCGGAAAGCGGCGGAGCTAGTCGGTAGTCGACCGACGGCGGTTTTAGATTGTCCGCTCAGGGAGCGGCAGAGCTTGTCGGTAGTCGACCGACAGCGAGTTCCTTTCTTGCTTGC
>NZ_JANFZX010000043.1:0-24866 GCF_024461615.1 Anaerotruncus sp. DFI.9.16 | reverse complement strand
CCCCGGGGGCGTGCCGTCCCGTGGGACGGCCGATCCCGCCGCGTCCCCGCCCCTTCCGCCGCGCCCTCCGGCGGCGAGGGCTAAAAATTCCCGCCGCGTCATATGCTGGTGGCAGGGGACAAACCCGAATCGGGGACGCGGGGAGGAACGGGCAATGCGGACGGTGGCGCTGGCGGGCAATCCCAACTGCGGCAAGACGACCCTGTTCAACCGGCTCACGGGGCAGAGCCAGCACGTGGGCAACTGGGCGGGGGTGACGGTCGAACGCCGGGAGGGAAGGATCGAAGCGGCGGGGGAGCGGGCGGTGCTCGTCGACCTGCCGGGCATCTATTCGCTCGCGGCGTATACGCTGGAGGAGCGGGTCGCGCGGGAGTTCCTGCTCGGCGGGCAGGCGGACGCGGCGGTCAACATTTTGGACGGCACCTCGCTCGAGCGGGGGCTCTACCTGACGCTGCAGCTCTGCGAGCTGGGGACCCCGATGGCGGTCGCCGTGGGAATGATGGACGAGGTGCGGGCGGCGGGCGGCGGCGTGGACGCCGCCCGGATGGAAAAGCTGCTGGGGGTGCCGGTGGTGCCCGTCGCGGCGAGGAAAGGGGAGCGCGTGGAGGAGCTGGCGGCCGCGGCGCTGGGCCGCGCGCGCATCCCGCCGCCGCCCCGGTACGGGGAACCGCTCGACGGCGCGATCGCGGAGGCGGCGCGCGCCGTCGAAGGGGCGGTGCGGGAACCGGGCCGGCTGCGGTTCTATGCCGCCGGGCTGCTGGAGGACCCGGACGCGTTCAAGGACCGCCTGCGCCTCACCGCCCGGCAGAGGTGGGAGCTGCGGCGCATCCGCGCGTCGCTCGAGCGGGAGACGGGGGTGGACGCGGCCGCGCTCATCGCGGGGGCGCGCTACCGGCTGATCGAACGCATTCTGCGGGAGGCGGTGAAAACGCCGCCCCGGCCCGCGGGCGGGACCCTCACCGACCGGATCGACGGGGCGGTCCTGCACCGGAAGCTGGCCTTCCCGATCTTCCTGGCCGCGATGGCCGGGATGTTCGGCGTCTGCTTCGGAGGGCCGGGGCTCGCGCTCAAAGGCTGGATGGAACGGCTGCTCGCCGGGCTTTCGGCGGGCCTTTCCGGATGGCTTCCCGCGCTCGGCGTGTCGCCGCCCGTCTCCGACCTGCTGGTGGGCGGCGTGCTCGGCGGGGTGGGCAGCGTCCTCACCTTTCTGCCGCAGGTGGCGCTCATCTTCCTCTGCCTCACGCTGCTCGAGGAATGCGGCTACCTCTCCCGCGCGGCCTTTCTGATGGACCTGCCCCTGCGGCGGCTGGGGCTCACGGGCAAATCCTTCATCCCCATGCTGATGGGCTTCGGCTGCACCACGCCGGCGGTCATGGCCGCCCGCACGCTGGGGGGCGAGCGGGACCGGCGGCTGACCATCCTGCTGACCCCCTACCTCCCCTGCAGCGCGCGCTTCCCGATCTACGCCCTCTTCGCCGGGGTCTTCTTCCCGCGGCGGCAGGGACTGGCGGTCGCGGCGCTCTACCTTGCGGGGATCGCGGCGATGGCGGCGGTCGGCTGGTTTTTGCGCAAAGGCCCCTTCCGGGGGCGGGAGGCCCCCTTCCTCATGGAGTTCCCGCCCTACCGCGCCCCCTCGCTGCGAAACGTCCTGCGCAACACCGGGGAAAAGTGCGGCGACTTCCTGCGCAAGGCGGGGACCCTCATCTTTGCGATGAGCGTGCTCATCTGGCTGCTCCAGCATGTGGACGGGGGACTCCGCCTCACGGCGGACCCCGCCGCCAGCCTCTTCGCGCGGGCGGGCGGCGCGCTCGCGCCCCTCTTTTCGCCGCTCGGCTTCGGCTTCCGGGAGGCGGCGGTCGCGCTGCTCGCCGGGCTGGTCTCCAAGGAGGCGGTCGTCTCGACGCTGGGGGTGTCGCTCGCGGGGGAGGGGCCTCTCGCGGGGGCGCTCGCCGCGCGGTTTTCCCCCCTCTCCGCCGCGGCCTTCCTCGTCTTCTGCGCGCTTTACGCCCCCTGCGTGTCGGCGCTCGCGACGATGCGCCGCGAGCTCCATTCCACCTGGCGCGCGCTCGCGGCGGCCCTCCTGCAGACCGCCGTCGCCTATGCCGCCGCGCTCGCGGTCTTCCAGCTCGGCACGCTCGCCCAAAACCTCGCCGGATTGCTTTGAGCCGCCGGGCGTGCTAAAATGGGGGAAAAGGAGGCGGCAAAATGGAACACACGGCGGAATCCGCGCGTTTTGCGGCGCGGATGAAACAGGACGACCGGATGTACCGGCAGCTGATCCGGTTCCACCACAAATACCTGACGCATCTGTTTTTATGCTTTCGGATCGTCGGCGCCGTCGCCCTGCTGGCTTTCCTGATGACGCTGGCGGAGGTCCTCGCAACCGGAGGCGGCGGGGCGGCCTTCCGGCTGGTCGAAGCCGCCCTGCTGGGCCTGCTCTTTCTTTTCGCGCCCGAGTGGGTCACCGCCCTGTCGGTGCGCTCCGCCCGCAAAAACCGGGTCTCCGGCATGCTGGAGACCCGGATGGCCTTCTACGGCGACCGCATGGCGTGGGAGACCGACCAGAGCGCGGGGGAAATCTACTACAGCCAGTTCGTCAAGGCGTTTGAGACGCGGGAGGGCTACTACCTCTACATCGCGAAGCAGCAGGCCTACGTGCTGGACCGGGACGGCTTCACGCGGGGGGATCCGGAGGAATTCCGCGCGTTTTTTGAAGCGGCGGCGGGCAGGCCGGTCAAATGGAAGGGCCCGAGATAGGACGTACGGAAAAAGGGCGCCGGAATTTCCGGCGCCCTTTGGCGTAAAGGCTTATTTTGCGTATTCGATCGCGCGGCTCTCGCGGATGCAGTTGACCTTGATCTGCCCGGGGTAGTCGAGCTCGCTTTCGATCTTCTTGACGATCTCGCGCGCGACGATGGTCATCTGGTCGTCCGAGACGACGTCGGGCTTGAGCATGATGCGCACCTCGCGGCCGGCCTGAATGGCGTAGCACTTCTCGACGCCGTCGAAGGAATTGGCGATCTCCTCGAGCTTTTCAAGACGCTTGATGTAGTTCTCGAGGTTCTCCCTGCGGGCGCCGGGGCGGGCGGCGGAGATCGCGTCGGCCGCCTGGACCAGGCAGGCCACGATCGTCCGGGGCTCCACGTCGTTGTGGTGCGCTTCGATCGCGTGGATGATATCGGGGCTCTCCTTGTACTTGCGGGCGAGGTCGACGCCGATCTGCACGTGGGAACCCTCGATCTCGTGGGTCATCGACTTGCCGATGTCGTGGATGAGGCCCGCGCGGCGCGCCTGCGCCTCGTCGGCGCCGAGCTCCGCGGCCATCATGCCGGCAAGCTGGGAGACCTCGATCGAATGGCTAAGTACGTTCTGGCCGTAGCTCGAACGGTAACGCATGCGGCCGAGCAGCTTGACCAGCTCGGGATGCATGCCGTGCACGCCGCACTCCATAACGGCACGTTCGCCGTCCTGCTTGATCTTGCCCTCGATCTCGCGGCGGGCCTTGTCGACCGTCTCCTCGATGCGGGCGGGATGGATGCGGCCGTCCTGGATGAGCCGCTCGAGCGCGACGCGCGCGGTTTCGCGCTTGACGGCGTCGTGGCTCGAAAGGGTGATCGCCTCGGGGGTGTCGTCGATGATGAGGTCGACGCCGGTGAGGGTTTCGAGGGTGCGGATGTTGCGCCCCTCGCGCCCGATGATGCGGCCCTTCATTTCGTCGCTGGGCAGCGGGACGACCGAGACGGTGATCTCCGCCACATAGTCGGCCGCGCAGCGTCCGATGGCGGCGGCGATGATCTCGCGCGCCTTCTGGTCGGACTCGTCCTTGAGCTGGCTCTCATACTGGGAAATCTTGAGGGCCTTTTCGTGGGTCAGCTCGCCTTCGAGGTTGGCGAGCAGATAATTCTTAGCCTGGTCGGCGGTGAAGCCGGAGATCTTTTCGAGCATGTCGAACTGGTGGGTCTTGACCTGCTCGGCCTCCTGGAGCTTGGTGTCCGCCTCCTTGAGTTTTGACTGAAGGGTTTCTTCCTTCTTTTCGAGGTTGTCGAGCTTTTTGTCGACCGACTCCTCTTTCTGCTGGATGCGCCGTTCGAGGCGGGAAACCTCCGAGCGGCGTTCCTTCATTTCCTTTTCATTGTCCTGCTTGAGCTTGTAAATTTCGTCCTTCGCCTCAATGATGGCTTCTTTCTTTTTTGTTTCCGACGCTTTGATTGCGTCGCTGATCAGCCGTTTCGCTTCCTCCTCGGCGGAACCGAGCGCCGCTTCCGCGGCCTTTTTGCGGTATGCAATACCCAGGAAAAATGCGATTACCGCGCCAACTAAAAAAGCACCAATCACACTGACGACAAACGGAATGAATCCGATTGTGCTCATGGGGAACACTGACCTCCTTTATTCCATTTTCAATGTCCGCAATCCGCGCGCGGAAAGCCGTGCGCGGATAGAATATTTTTATTGGCACAGCGCGGGAAAGCGGGGAAAAAACGCCAAAACCTTCCGTGCGATGATACCATAAAACATACTGCATGACATTACTATTTTATATGGATGTCATAGGATTGTCAAGAATTATTGCGAAATTGTGAACTTTTAGAGGGCAATTCGGACAAAAAAAGCGGGCGGCCGCCAAAACGGCGGCCGCCCCGGTTCAGCAGAGGCCCTGCGCGAGGAACTTTAAGGTGTAGGAGTAGCCCTCGCGGAAGTACAGTTCGCAGGTATAGGACTCAATGCGGGTGGTGCATTCGAGAAGCTGGTCGAGAAGGTCCCGGCTCTCGTCGCCGCCGCTTTCGAGGCGGGCACGGAGAAGGCGCTCGAGCTCGATGCGGGATTGGCGGAGCTGGAAGAGCTCGTCCGGTTCCTTGACGCTCTCTTCATAGCAGGAGCGGTAGATTTCATTGATGAGCGGCCTGCGTGCGTTCATGCTGTTCCTCCATTCCGGGGTTCGTCCCCTCGTTCTGCAAGCTGTATTCGATCATGCTGACGACGACATTATTGAAGCTCGTGTCATATTCCGAGGCGATCCGCTCGACCTCCCGGATCAGCTGTTCCGACAGATAAAGGGTCTTGTAGAAGGACTTTTCCCTGCCCTTTGTCTGCCGGGGTGTAAACGGCATGGAAAACGCCTCCTCCCTTTTTTTTGACACCTTCATTTTAGGATAAAAGCCCAACAGAGCATAGATGAGAAATTTTTGGTTTATGGTAAACGTTATCTTGCCTTTTATTTTATCGTGTTCCCCAAGCGGGGAACAGCGAATGGAACCGCACATTTGGTGCGCTACATTTATCATATCACGGCATACGCAGCTTGTAGACAAGCGGAGAGCTTGTAAATACAGGGTATTTGTTGGTATTTGACAGCCCACCTCCCAAAGATCATATCACAAAATCCTGCGGCGGTGGGGAAATCGGATAAAGTAGTAGAAAGTAGGAGCGGAGAGAAAATGTGTGCAATCTGCCAGCTTGCGACGGGCGCGCCGCCTGTGCTATAATATCTCCATTGTGAGGTGTGCGGAATGGACGAACGGGAGCTTTTGCAGGCGATCGGGCGGATGATGGATGACAAGCTGTCCCCCATCGGGACGCAGCTCGGCAAGGTGGAGTCGCGCCTCGGCAACGTGGAGACGCGCCTTGGCGGCATGGAATCGCGTCTGGGAAATGTGGAGACGCGCCTCGACCGGATGGACCTGCGGCTCGACGGCGTGGAGACGCGGATGGACCTTGTGGAGACGCGCCTCAGCGGCGTCCGGACCCAGCTCGGCAACCTCGACGCGCGCGTCGGCGGCGTGGAGGCGGAGGTCGGGACGGTCGGCGCCCGCATCGACCGCATGGAGGACGACGTCAAGGAAATCCGCCGCGACGTGAAGAAGGTCGCGTGGCAGGTGGACACCCTCTACGGCTGGGTCGACGAGGTCGACCTGCGCAGCAAAAACACCCGCGAAATCGTCGAAAACCTCCCGCTCGCCAAGTAAATCCGTTCCATTGCGAAAGAACGGTTGACAGCCGCGCGGCGGCGTGCTAAGATAATCTGTAAAGCAGAACATCCCCAACAGCGTTGACGGGGAACGTCCCGGCGCAAGGGCGCGCCACAGAGAGAAGCGGTTTAAGCTGAAAGCCGCTTCACGCGCCGCGAATGGACGACCGCCCCCCGAGCGCGTGCGACGAGCACGCCGGCCGATCCCGTTACCGATCGTCGAGCGGCGCGATTTTTTGCGCAATTCGGGTGGAACCGTGGAGCAGAGCCTTCATCCCGTCTTTTGGGGATGAGGGCTTTTTTTATTGCGTAAAATAACCTCGGATAGAAAGGAAGCAGGAATATGATAAACGTAACGTTGAAAGGCGGCGTCGTCAAGGAGTTTGAATCCGGCACGACCGCCGCGGAAGTGGCAAAGAGCCTCGGCGCGGGCCTCTATAAGGCGGCCTGCGCGGCCAGGGTCGACGGGAAGGCCGTCGACCTGCGCACCCCGCTCACGGAGGACTGCACCCTCGCGATCCTCACCTTCGACGACCCGGAGGGCAAGCATGCCTTCTGGCACACCGCCTCCCACGTGCTGGCGCAGGCGGTCATGCATCTATACCCCGACACGAAATACACGATCGGACCCGCTGTCGAAAACGGCTTCTACTACGATTTCGACGTCGAGAAGCCCTTCACCCCCGAGGACCTCGCCAAGATCGAAAAGGAGATGACGGCGATCGTCAAGACGGGGGAGGAGCTCGAGCGGTTCGAGCTCGACCCCGCCGACGCGAAGGAGCTCATGAAGGACCAGCCCTACAAGCTCGAGCTCATTGACAAGCACTCGGGCGCGGGGGAGAAGATCAGCTTTTATAAGCAGGGCGACTTCACCGACCTGTGCGCCGGCCCGCATCTGATGAGCGTCGCGCCCCTCAAGGCGATCAAGCTCGTGCAGAGCACCGGCGCCTATTGGCATGGCGACAGCAACAACCGGATGCTCTGCCGCGTCTACGGCATCGCCTTCCCCAAGGCGAGCGAGCTGGAAAGCTACCTCAACATGCTCGAGGAGGCCAAGCGCCGCGACCACCGCAAGCTCGGCCGCGAGCTCGACCTCTTCGACATCTACGAGGAGGGCCCCGGCTTCCCCTTCTTCTTCCCCAAGGGCATGGTGCTGCGCAACACGCTGGAGAGCTTCTGGCGCGAGCTGCACCGCCAGCGCGGCTATGAGGAGATCCGCACCCCGCTGATCCTCTCGGAGGAGCTGTGGCACCGTTCGGGCCACTGGGACCATTACAAGGACAACATGTACACCACCAAGATCGACGACCGCGACTTCGCGATCAAGCCGATGAACTGCCCGGGCGGCATGCTCGTCTACAAGCGCAAGCTCCACTCCTACCGCGACCTGCCCGAGCGGATGGCCGAGCTGGGCATCGTGCACCGCCACGAGCTGTCCGGCGCGCTGCACGGGCTCATGCGGGTGCGCTGCTTCACCCAGGACGACGCCCACATCTATATGACCCCCGAGCAGATCGAGGAGGAGGTCCTCGGCGTCATGGACCTGATCGACAGCATCTATAAGGTGTTCGGGTTTGAATACTTCCTCGAGCTGTCCACCCGTCCGGAGGACTCGATGGGCACCGAGGAGCAGTGGAACATGGCGACGGAGGCGCTCCGGAACGCGCTGGAGAAGAACGGCAAGCCCTACTCGGTCAACGAGGGGGACGGCGCCTTCTACGGCCCGAAGATCGACTTCCACCTGCGCGACTGCATCGGGCGCACCTGGCAGTGCGGCACCATCCAGCTCGACTTCCAGATGCCCGAGCGGTTTGACCTCACCTATACCGGCAAGGACGGCGAGAAGCACCGCCCGGTCATGCTCCACCGCACCGCGCTCGGCAGCATCGAACGGTTCATCGGCATCCTCACCGAGCACTACGCGGGCGCGTTCCCGCTCTGGCTCGCGCCGGTGCAGGTCAAGGTCCTGCCCGTGACCGACGAGCACATCCCCTACGCGAAAAAGGTGTCCGACGCGCTCACCGCCGCGGGACTGCGCGTCGAGACGGACAGCCGCAACGAGAAGGTCGGCTACCGCATCCGCGAGGCGCAGCTCCAGAAGATCCCCTATATGCTCGTGCTCGGCGGCAAGGAGGCCGAGGCGGGCGAGGTCGCGGTGCGCGACCGCCGCGACGGCAAGACGACCACGATGTCTCTCGAGGCGTTCCTCGAAAAGGCGAAGGCCGAGGTCGACTCCAAGGCCAACTGAACAGACAGAACCGCATGAAAAAGCAGCCGCGTGAGCGGCTGCTTTTTTGCCGTCCGGCGTCGGCCGGCTTCCCGCGCGGGGAATCACGCCGAGGCTTTGGGCGGCGGACGGGTTTCCTGAGATTTCCGGCCGTACACAGAATATTCACAGACTGTCGAAACTACCGCCACATAAATCGTGTTAACTATACAGGTAGCACGCGTTTCCGGCAGATACTTGCCTAAAACGCGGATTTATAGTACAATATTACCCTACGACATGCTTCCGGTCCCCGTGTTTTTCACGGGGGCGCTGTGAAGTGCGGCCTTCGCGCAAGACGCGCCGGGGCCCGGCGAATCCACGGGAAGGAGGTGGCCTGCTTGGCGCCATACGACAAGATTCCGGACGATTCCGTACCGGAGCCGGACGATTCCCCGCTCGGCGAACTGACGGAAGCGGAACCGGAGGAAGCGGCCCCCTCCGGTGAGCTCGAGGAGCTCGCCGCGCCCGCCGGGGAACCGGCCCCTCCCGCCGGGGAGGCCGCCTCCGGAACGGAGGACGGCGCGGAGCCGCCGCCCGCCCAAAGGGCGGAGAGTCCCTTCGTCCGGTCGGTCAAGCGCCTCTGGTTCAGGGCGGCAAACGCCTTTTACGCCTACTGCTATTTTGTGGGCATCCAGCTGCTGCGCACGACCCGCGCCAAACGGCGGCATGTGGCGCACGGCTTCCACCGGATGGAGGAGGAGGCCGCCGCCCGCCGCCGCAAGTACTTCAACCGTCTGCGCGTCCGTCTGCGCGGCTATTGGCGGGACCTCGTCTCGCCGCTGACCGAGCTGCGCGAGCAGTGCCGGGGATTTTCCAAGGCGGTCAACAACGCGCGGCGCTACGGCACCTCCCGCAACGTCGCCAACGTCGTCCTGAACGCAGCCGGGTTCTGGCTGAAGCGGCTGTGGCGGATCTTCCGGACGCTGCTCAACTATGCCGCGCCCATCGCGGCGTGCGTGCTGCTCTACTTCACCGTCCGCTATTTCGCCGGCTTCCAGCTCGCGTTGCACGTCGAATACAACGGCGTCGACATCGGCTACGTCTCCAACGAGACGGTGTTCACCGAGGCGGAGAAGGACATGAAGGAACGCATGATCCTCGGCGACGTGCTCGTCGCCGACCCGACCGCCGAGGAGGAGGACACCGACGAGGTCCAGGAGGCCGAGCAGGCCGCCGAAGAGGCGGAGGAGCAGGCCAAGACGATCCGTCCGCGCTTTGAGCTGACGCCCGTCACCCGCGACCCGTTCAGCAGGTTCATGGGGCGGTTCGTGCACACGGCCGACCCGAGCCAGCTGCTCGACGCGGACGAGCTGACCAACCGCCTGATCCGTGCGGTGAGCCGGAGCGAGAACAATCCCGACGGCTTCGCGGTCGAAGAGGCGACGGGGCTTTATATCGACGGGACCTACATCGGCGCCGTCACCGACGGGGACGGGCTGCTCGACCTGCTCTATGAGATGAAGGAGCGTTACCGAACCTCCGACATGGAGGAGAGCACGAGCATCCAGTTCGTGAAGAAGGTGGAGGTCAAGCAGGGTCTCTATCCCTCCGGCCCGAACGGCTCGATCCGTTCGCTCGGGGAGATCCGCTCGCTGCTCGACAAGGAGGAGCGCGGCAAGAAGATCTACACGGTGGTCAGCGGCGACGACCCGTTGAAGATCGCGGCCAAAAACGGCATCACGCTCGACGAGCTCAAGGCGATGAACCCGGGCGTCGACGTAAGCCTTTTCCCGGGCGACGAGCTGCTGATCGCAAACTCGGTGCCCTACCTGGGCGTCAAGGTGACCGAGACGATCCGGTATGAGGAGGAGCTCGAATACGAGATCACCCAGCGCACCGACCCCGACCACGACATCGGCTACTACCAGATCGTCCAGCAGGGCGAAAAGGGCGTGCGCGAAGTGACCGCCGAGATCGTCATGACCGACGGCGTCGAGACCGACCGCAACATCCTCAACACCACCATCGTCAAGGAGCCGGTCAACCAGATCGTCGTCGTGGGCGGCAACCGCCCGCTCAAGGTCATCCCCAAGGATTCGAGCGGCAGGGTGGCCTCCGGCGCCTTCCAGTGGCCGACGATCGCCGGCTCGATCAACCCGGGCTTCCTCGGGTACTGGGGCCACACGGGCTCCGACATCTCTTGGAGCGGCTGCTACGGCAGCCCCGTCCTCGCCTCGGCCGACGGCACCGTCGTCGCGTCCGGCTGGCGCGGGCTCTACGGCTACTGCGTCGTTATCGACCACGGCGGCGGAATGCAGTCCCTCTACGCGCATTGCAGCGCGCTCTACGTCTCCGCCGGGGAGCAGGTCTCCCAGGGCGAGACGATCGCCGCCATCGGCGCGACCGGCAACGCCTACGGACCGCACCTGCACTTCGAGATCCGCGTCAACGGTACGCCGGTCGACGCGGCCCCCTACCTCTATGGTTAAATTTCCCGCGGACGCACGCGCCCCGCGCGCTTTCCAGCGCACGGGGCGCGTTTTTGCCATGTTCCGGCAAAAATCGAGCCGGATTTTAAGAATCATCACAAAAATTCCTCTTTTATTTTGTGGGATGCGGTGATATACTATATGTATTGAAATGCGCCTTTGCCGCGCATCTGTTTGCCGCGCGCTTCGGCGCGGCGGACAACCTTTTGACAGGGATTCCTCTTCGCCCCGGCCGGACGCGCGTGAAGCCGGGGCGCGGCTTTGAAAAAATGTTTGGCGCGCGCGGAGAAGGCGGTCAAGATGGAAAAGTTTATTGTGCAGGGCGACACCCGGCTTTGCGGCGAGGTCACCATCAGCGGCGCGAAGAACGCGGCCGTTGCGATCATTCCGGCGACGATCCTGGCGCAGGGCAAATGCGTCATTGAAAATATCCCCAACATCAGCGACATCACGATGCTCTTCAAGATCCTGCGCGCGCTCGGCGCGTCGGTGCGGATGCTCGACCGCACCACCGTCGAGGTGGACACCACCTACATCACCGAGCCGGTCGTCCCCTACGAGCTGGCGCGGTATATGCGCGCCTCCTACTACCTGCTGGGCACCCTGCTCTCCCGCTGCAACCGGGCGAGCGTCTCGATGCCGGGCGGGTGTAATTTCGGGGTCCGCCCGATCGACCAGCACATGAAGGGGTTCGAGGCGCTCGGCGCGACCGTCTCGATCGACAGCGGCATGATCAATGCGAAAGCGGACATGCTGCTCGGCGCGCACATCTATTTCGATGTGGTGTCGGTCGGCGCGACGATCAACGTCATGCTCGCGTCGGTCAAGGCCAAGGGGATCACCATCCTCGAAAACTGCGCCAAGGAGCCCCACATCGTCGACCTGGCCAACTTCCTCAACTCGATGGGCGCGGACATCCGCGGCGCGGGCACCGACGTCATCAAAATCCACGGGGTGGACATCCTGCACGGGACCACCTATTCGATCATCCCCGATCAGATCGAGGCGGGCACCTATATGGTCGCCGCCGCGGCGACCGGCGGGGACGTGCTCGTCAAAAACGTCATCCCCAAGCACCTCGAGGCGATTACCGAAAAGCTCGAGAAGGCGGGCGCGGAGGTCACCGAATACGACGACTCGATCCGCGTGACGCGCGAGGGGGAGCTCTCCAAGGTCAACCTCAAGACGATGCCCCATCCCGGCTTCCCGACCGACATGCAGCCGCAGATGACCGCGCTGCTCTCGATGGCGAACGGGACGAGCATCGTGACCGAGGGCGTGTGGGACAACCGCTTCCGCTATGTCGACGAGCTGCGCCGGATGGGCGCGCAGATCCAGGTGGACGGCAAGGTCGCGGTCGTCGAGGGCGTGCCCCGGCTGACGGCCGCCCCGGTGCGCGCGGTCGACCTGCGCGCGGGCGCGGCGGTGCTGATTGCCGCGATGGCGGCCCACGGGGTCACCGAGATCGAGGACATCGAGCACATCGAGCGGGGCTACGAAAATATCGTGGAAAAGCTCGAGGCGCTCGGCGCCGATATCCGCAAGGTCGTGCTCCCCGACGGAGAGCTCAAGGCTGCGCTCTGACTTCCGGCCGGCTGTTTTTTGAGCCGGCCGTTTTCCTTATCCAAATTCGTTTCGGGAGGATGCCTATGGCCCGGTTTTGCACGCTGTTCTCCGGTTCCAGCGGGAACAGCACCTATATCGCCGCCTCCGACTCGGCGGTGCTCGTCGACGCGGGGCGCTCCTGCAAGCAACTGCTGGCTGCGATGGAGTCCCGCGGCATCGAGCCGCGCTCGATCGGCGCGGTGCTCGTCACCCACGAGCACACCGACCATGTGAGCGGCCTGCGGGTGCTCCTCAAAAAGCTGGGCGTGCCCCTCTACGCCACGCCCGAGGTGCTCGAGCGGCTGCGGTGGGACGGGGTGCTTGTCCCGGGGCAGGAGGCGCATCCGGTGGCGGCGGGCGAGCGGATGACGGTCGGTTCGCTCGTAATCGACAGCTTCGACACGCCGCACGACAGCGCGCACAGCGTCGGTTACCGGGTGGAGACGCCCGACGGGCGGCGGCTGGCGGTCGCCACCGACATGGGATACATAAGCGACAGCGTCGCGCAGATGCTGCGGGGCTGCGACCTCGTGATGCTCGAATCAAACTATGAGCCGGGGATGCTCAGCGCGTGCGACTACCCCTACTATCTGAAGCGGCGGATCGCCTCCAACACGGGGCATCTCTCGAACGAAGTCTGCGCGCAGGAGCTGATCGAGCTGGTCCGCACGGGGAGCACCCGCTTTGTGCTGGGGCATCTTTCGCAGAACAGCAACACCCCCGAAAACGCCTACCAGGCGTCCTACTGCGCGCTGACGGCGGGCGGGATGCGGGAGGGGATCGACTTCACGCTGACGGTCGCGTCGCGGTCGGGCCCGTCCGAGATGGTGGTGCTGTGATCGCGGTGCAGGTGATCGCGGTCGGCAGGCTCAAGGAGGCGTGGATGCGCGACGGCTGCGCGGAATATGTAAAGCGGCTGAGGCTGTGGAGCCGGGCGTCGGTCGTGGAGGTCGACGAATACAGGCTGGGGGAGAACCCCTCGCCCGCGCAGATTCGCGTCTGCGTGGAGAAGGAGGGGGAGCGCATCCTTGAGAAGATCCCAAAGGGCGCGCGGGTGGTGGCGATGTGCATCGAGGGGAAGACGCTCTCCTCCGAGGGGCTGGCGGACTACCTCGCGCTGGCGGCCGCGTCGGGCGCGGGGAGCCTCGCATTTGTGATCGGCGGTTCCCACGGGCTCTCCGACGCGGTGAAGGACGCCGCCTCGCTGCGGCTGTCGATGTCACCGATGACCTTCCCGCACCAGCTCGCGCGGGTGCTGCTGCTCGAGCAGCTTTACCGCGCCTTCTCGATCAACGCGAACGCGAAATATCATAAATAAAAAGTTTCGCCCGCCTTTTCAAAGGCGGCGGGGTGGCCGCGGGGGGGGCGCCCTCTCCTCTTCCCGGGGGCCTTTTTTCTTGTAAAAGGCCCCCGAACCCCCAAAATACGCTTGAAGCAGGGCCTGCGGGCCCGGGCTCAGGGCTCCGCCCTCGAAAAATCCCGGCGTTTTTTCAAAACGCCGGGGTTTTTCTCACCCGCCGCCTTTTGAAAAAGGCGGGCGAAAACTTTTAGAAAAGGCGGGCAAAAACTTTGATTACTTGCGGGCGCGCTCGAGGATCGTCTGGAACGACGTGCCGTGCGGACGGTTGAACCGCCGCAGATGGTAGAGCTGTTCCGGATCGCCCGTGATGTAGTTGAGCTTCTCCTCGCAGGTCAGCGCCGCCGAAAAGCCCATCCCCTGGATCACCGGCAGCGCCTCCTTGCTGATCTGCCCGAACGGGTAGGTGAAGCAGGTGGGCGTCCAGTCGAGGAACGCCTCGCATTCGTCCTGGAGCTTGCCGAGGTCCTCCTCCAGCATCATCTGGTAGGCCGCCAGCCCCTCGCCCGATTTGCGCATCGAGCCGTGGCGGCCGTTCTGGTTCTCGTGCAGGTTATAGGAGTGGTTCTGGATCTCCACGAGACCGCTGTCCCGCATCTCGCGCAGCTCGTTCCACGTCGAGTGGGAATAGCGGATGTGATGGTCGTCCACCGCGGAATACTGGTCGGCGTACCTGCCCACAATGGAATAGACGGCCTTGAAGTCATACTCCTGCAGGATGGGGAAGACGTATTCGTGGAAGCTCTCGTACCCGTCGTCGAAGGTGATCATGACCGGGCGTTCGGGCAGCGGCGCGCCCTCCTCCACATAGGCGAGCAGGTCGGCGATCACGATCGGGGTATAGCCTTCCGTCTTCAGGTATTCCATGTCCGACCGGAACTCGTCGGGGGAGATGGTGTATTTGTTGAGCCGCGCCTGTTCCTTGAGCACGTGGTGGTACATCACGATCGGCAGTTCGATCCCGTCCGGTTCCGCCGGCGCGTTCGCGGACACCGCCCGGACGCCCCGTACGGCGATCCCGCCCAACGCCACCGCCAGCGCGAGGGCCAGCGGCAGGATCGCCCTGTTGATTGCCTTCATTGCGTCACTTCCCAAAGCGTTTTCTTCTGCATATCTATGCCCCGCGCGCCTGTCCGTATGAGCATGGGGAATTTTTACTGGCAATCCGGACGGGAGTATGGTATACTTACAGCTTACACAGTGAATGTGAATTGAACAAAAGGAATCTGCACAACTTATGAAATTTGATCAACTGAAATTGATACCGCCCATCCTGCGCGCCGCGGCCGACGAGGGCTACACCGCCCCGTCCCCCATCCAGCAAAAGGCGATCCCCCCCGCGCTCGAGGGCCGCGACGTGCTCGGCTGCGCCCAGACCGGCACCGGCAAGACCGCCGCCTTCGCCATGCCGATTTTGCAGCGGCTCTCCGCCCGGAAGCCCCAGCCGGGCGCGCCGCGCGTCATCCGCGCGCTCGTGCTCACCCCGACCAGGGAGCTCGCGCTCCAGATTTCCGACAGCTTTAAGGCCTACGGCCACTACCTGCGCCTGCGCACCGCCGTCATCTTCGGGGGCGTCTCCCAGAACCCGCAGGTGGACGAGCTTCGACGCGGCGTCGACATTCTCGTCGCCACTCCCGGCAGGCTCAACGACCTGATCGGGCAGGGGTATATCGACCTCTCGCGCGTCGAGACGCTGGTGCTCGACGAGGCCGACCGGATGCTCGACATGGGCTTCATCCACGATGTGGAGAAGATCATCGCCCGGGTGCCGCAGAAGCGGCAGACCCTCTTTTTCTCCGCGACGATGCCCGAGAGCATCATGCGCCTGTGCGACCGCATCCTCACCGACCCGGTCAAGGTGGCGGTGGATCCCGTCTCCTCCCCCGTCGAGGTGATCGACCAGCGGCTCTATTTTGTGGATAAGCCCAACAAGCGCCGTCTGCTCGTGCACCTGCTCAAGGACCCGGGCATCGTTTCGGCGCTCGTGTTCACCTTTACCAAGCATGGCGCCGACCGGGTGGCCCGGGAGCTGGACAAGGCGGGCGTCGAGGCGCAGGCGATTCACGGCAACAAGAGCCAGAACGCCCGCCAGCGGGCGCTGAGCGCCTTCAAGGCGGGGGAGATCCGCGTGCTCGTGGCGACCGACATCGCCGCGCGCGGCATCGACATCGACGAGCTCTCCCACGTCATCAACTACGACCTGCCCAACATCCCCGAGACGTATGTGCACCGCATCGGGCGCACGGCGCGCGCGGGGCTGTCGGGGACGGCGATCTCCTTTTGCAGCATCGAGGAGATGGACGAGCTCAAGGAGATTGAGAAGCTGATCGGCAAAAAGATCCCCGTGGTGGAGGACCACCCCTACCCGATGGAGGTGTTCGAGGCGCCGCCCAAGCAGCCGCGCCCCCAGCGCCCGCCGCGCGAGCAGCGCGCCGCGAAGCCGAAGCCGGTGCGTCAGCAGCCGCAGAAGCAGCAAAAGCCCGCCGGACGTTCCCCGCGCAAGCACTGAAACCAAAAAGGCAGCCGCATAGCGGCTGCCTTTTTAAATTTTTTGGTATAAAACGCCGGGAATTTTTTCCGGGATGCAGGAATCAGAGCTTTGCGCCGCACCGATTGCAGTAGAGGCTGTCCTTCTGCTGCAGCGCGCCGCAGGCGGGGCAGCGGGGGAGGACGTTATTGCGCAGCAGGCGCAGCCCGCCCGGCGGCACCGTGATTTCCCCGCCGTGCGCGAGGCGCCGACCGAGCGCGGGGTCGAGCTCGAAGACGCTCGCGCAGCGGGGGCAGGTAGCCAGATAGACCGAATCGTATTTGACGAGCGGGATGAAAAAGAAGTGGACGTAGCTGTAGCGGCGGCAGACGCTGAGGGACGCCGTTTCCCCGCAGGCGGGACAGGCCGCCGCGGAAACCTGTCCGACGGGTACTACTTTGCTGTTTGCGCCGAATATACCTAGAAAGAACATCTCTGTCACCTCCGGGAACCGTTGGTACCAGTGTATACTAAATGTTGAAAAAGTCAACCGGAAAAGACAGATATTTGCCCGGGACACTTGACCGAATTGGGCAAAACGTGTAAAATTATGTTGAGTTATCGTGTGGAAAGGAAAATCAGCATGAAAAAGACGTTAAGCGTTATACTGTCGGTATTTCTGCTGGTTGGCATGGCCGGCTGCGGAAGCCGGGCTGCCGGCGATGACATCGCGGGAGGCCGGGGGGACGCCGCGCAGGCGGTCACCCTGAGCAGGACGGAAACGACAAGCGTGTACGGCGTGGAAGCGCCGGGCAGCGACGAAAACATCCTCCTCGGCGCCGGGCTGCTGGCGGCGAACGCCCCGCGGGAGGGGCAGAAGATCTCCTCCGCCCCGCAGGGGGAGGTGCGCGCCGTATGGATGTCCTACCTGACGCTCGAGCCGATGGTGAAGGGCAAGACGAAGGCGCAGTTCACCGCCAACGTCGGCGCGGCCTTCAAGAAGGCGGCCGACTTCGGCTTCAACACCGTGTTCGTGCAGGTGCGGCCGTTCGGTGACGCGCTCTACGCGTCCGACTTTTTCCCCTGGTCCCGCTACCTGACGGGCACCGAGGGGCAGGACCCCGGCTACGACCCGCTGGAAATCATGTGCGCGCTGGCGGACGAAGAGGGGCTGCGCATCGAGGCGTGGCTCAACCCCTACCGCGTGCGGATCGGCGACCAGCCGATGTCGAGCGACAACCAGGCGAAAATCTGGCTCAGCCAGGGCAGCGACGCGGCGCTCGAATGGAACGGCGGCGTCTACTACAACCCCGGCAGCCCCGCCGCGCGCAAGCTCATTGTGAACGGCGTGCGGGAGATCGTGCGGAACTATGATGTGGACGGCGTCCACTTTGACGACTACTTCTATCCGACGACCGATTTTGCCTTCGACAGCGCGACCTACCGCGCCTCGGGCTCGAACCTCTCCCAGGCCGACTGGCGGCGGGAAAACGTGGATATCCTTGTCCGGGAGGTCTACGCGGCGATCAAGGAATTGAAGCCCGCCTGCCTCTTCGGCATCAGCCCGCAGGGCAACGTCAAGACCAACTATGAGAGCCAGTTCGCGGACGCGTCCGTCTGGCTCTCCAACCCCGGCTATGTCGACTACATCTGCCCGCAGGTCTACTACGGCTACGACAACGCGACCTGCCCCTACGCCGAGACGGTGAGGAAATGGGCGGACATGATCAAGGTGGACGGCATCAAGCTCTATGTGGGCATCGGGGCCTACAAGATCGGCACCGAGGACACGTGGGCGGGCGCGGGCCGCGACGAGTGGCTCGGGACCACCGACCTGCTCGCCCGGATGGTGACGACCGCGCGGGACGCGAAGCATTACGGCGGCGTGGCCTTCTACAGCTATGAATCCCTCTTCGTTTCGCCGGGCAGGCAGATGCAGGCGGAGGAACGGAACCTCAAAAAGATTTTCTGACAGCCGTTGACGCGGGGCGGGTTCTCGGACCCGCCCCATACGGTATCCGGACAGGCCCCGCCGGGGCGGTCCGCGCGGGGAGGAAACCAGCTTGCCAAGAAACGGCCCCAACCGCAAAAAACTCGCACTCGCCCTGTCGGCGGCGTTCATCCTGATGACGCTGCTGATGGGGGCTTTGGCGTTTATCGGCGGGGATTTGATCGGGGAGGGACCGGACGGGTCCTCCGGGTCGGACGCCGCCGTCATGGCCCCCGCCGACGGGGAATCGGAGTCCTCCGACGGGGAAGAGCCGCGGGACGCGGACAGTCCGGAGGAGTCCTCCGGGCCCGAAGAGGAACCGGAGGAGGAGCCCGAGCCCGAGCCGGTCTACTTCAACGTCCCGGACGAGCTGCGGGCGGTGATGATCTCGGCGGGGACCGACTACCTGACGACCGACGCGCCGCTCTCGGCGGCGGAGCTGGGCGGCCAGCTCGACCGGGCGCTCGCGGCCGCGCAGGAGCTGACGATGAATTCGATCATCATCGACACGAAGTACCGCGACGCCGTCCTCTTTACGAGCGACACGCTCGAGGCGGCGCCGCTTGAAATCGACGTGACCGGCTATCTCGCGGACAAGGCCCGCGAGATGGGCTTCTACGTCTACGCGACCTACGACGTGTCCGGCCTCGCGGGCGACGACGGCAAATACCTGCGCGCCGCCAACGCGGACGGGAGGACGCTCGACAGCGTGCGAGAAAATATCGGTTCCTTCGCGGAAACGTACAAGCTGGACGGCATCCTGCTCGACGGGTACGAAAACCCCGCCGACGGGCAAAGCTACGCCCAGTACCTCGAAAACGGCGGCGGCGCTGGCTATCAGAATTACCTGCGGCAGGTGCCGTCGGCGCTCGTGAGCGCGGCGGCCTCCGCCGTGCGGGAGCGCGCGCCCGGCACCCAGGTGGGGCTGCTGGCGGACGCCGTGTGGGAGAACGCCGCGGAAAACCCCGGCGGCACCGACACCAAGGCGGAGCGGACCGCGCTCGGCTACGGCAACGCGGACACGAAAGCGATGGTCGAGAGCGGGCTCTTCGACTTCGTGATGGTCAAAAACTACGGCTCCACCAACGAGGAGACGGCGCGGTTCGGCGTCGTGGCCGAGTGGTGGAAGCAGGTGGCGCGCGGGGCCGACACGACCCTCTACATGATGCACGCGGCCGACCGGGTGGGCACCCAGTCGATTGGCTGGACGGTCTACGAGCAGCTCACCAAGCAGGTGATCGACCTGCAGGAGCTGGGCGGCGTGTCGGGCAACGCGTTCAACTCCCTGGCGGCGCTCTCCGCCAATCCCGGCAACAGCACGACCACCCTCGTGCAGTACCTCAACAACGAGATCAACGAGCAGTGGGTGCTCACCCAGCTCGCCATCACCACCCCCCAGCAGATGACTTTCACGACCAAGGAGCAGTCGGTCACCTTCCAGGGCGCGTCCGACCCGCAGGCGGAGGTCACGATGAACGGGGAGACGATCCCCACCAACGAGAGCGGCTACTTCGCCATCCGCGAGGACCTGACGCCCGGGCTCAACACCTTCACCTTTGTGCACAAGGGCAAGACCCTCACCTACAGCATCACGCGGCAGGTGCAGGTCATCAAGGAGGTCACCCCGACCGGCAAGATGTCGGTCGACGGCGGCATGGAGGTCACCGTCTCTGCGCTCGCCTACGAGGACGCCAAGGTGAGCGCCAGCGTCGGCGGGCAGACGATCACCCTCATCCAGACGGAGGACGAGACGGACGAGGCCGACTCCCTCTCGGGCTACAAGCTCTTTACCGGCGTGTTCACCGCGCCGAGCGCCTCCGCCTCCGCCACGACGATGGGCAACATCACCTTTACCGCCACCGCGCAGGGGGAGACCCAGTCGGTGGAGGGCGCGCTCGTCACCGTCAACAAGCGGGCGGTCATGGGCGAGGGGTCGGTCGTCTACGTCGTCGCCGACCAGGCGGAGACCTTCCCCATCAATACCCTCAACGACAACTCCAATTCGGGCTATTTCCCGATCCCCAAGGGCACGGTGGACAAGACCTACGGGGACGAGATCGTCTACAAGAACGGCAGCGTCACCAAGACCTACTGGAAGCTCGAATCGGGCGTGCGCGTCTATTCGGACGACATCAAGGCGTCGGGCGGCTCGATGCCCGACCAGAACGTCATCAGCGGCATGTCGGTCAAATCGTCGGGCGCCTACACGAGCGTCTCGCTGGAGATGGACCAGAAGGTGCCCTACAAGGTCGCCTACGACGGCTCGCAGATCATCTTCAAGTTCGACTACACCGCCCGCACCCCCGACTCCGACTCGATCAAGTCCAACGCGCTCTTCAAGTCGGCCAAATGGGAGGGCTCAAACCTCAACCTCACCCTCAAGAAGGCGGGCGGCTTCCTCGGCTACAAGGCGTACTACGAGGGCAACAGCCTCATTTTGCGCTTCAACAATTCCCCCGGCTCCCTCTCGGGGGCGCGGATCGTGGTCGACCCCGGGCACGGCGGCAACGACCCGGGCAACCTCGGCTTCTACCCCGGCAAGGACGAGGCGGACATCAACCTCGCGGTGGCCAAAAAGCTCGTCAGCGACCTCAAGAGCCAGGGCGCGACGGTGCTGATGGCCGAGCCCGGCTCGACGATGGCCACCCGCATGGCGGCGGCCCGCGCCTTCAACGCGCAGGTGCTCGTCAGCGTCCACAGCAACTCCGCCCCCAACGTCAAGGCGACCGGCACCGAGGTCTACTACTTCTATCCCTTCTCCAAGCAGCTTGCGGCGAACATCTCCGCCAACGTCTCCAAGGCGCTCGGCTCGGACAACCGCGGCGCCAAGGCGGGGCTCTACTACATGACCCGCGAGAGCCAGTTCGCCTGCGTGCTCGCCGAGCTGGGCTTCATGTCCAACGAGGGGGAATATACCAAGCTGATCAACTCGAAATATCAGAGCCGCATGGCCGAGGCGATCGCCAACGGCATCAGCGCCTACCTCGGCGGCACCAGCTCGGGGAGCTATTCCTCCGGCGGCGACGATGAGGACGAGGATGACGATGAGGACGAGGACGGCGGGGACCTCCGCCTCAACGAGACGGAGCTCGACCTCGAGGTGGGCGACACCTTCCCGCTCAAGGTGAGCGGCGCGGGCGGTGCGGACGTCTCATGGGAGACGGACGACAAGTCGGTCGCGACGGTCAATTCCTCCGGCAAGGTGGTCGCCAAGGGGGAGGGCAAAACCCGCATCACCGCCTACACCGACGACGACGAGGCGCGCTGCACCGTCTATGTCGGCGGGGGAAGCGGCGGAGACGGCGGCGACGTGACGAAGATCGTCGTCGAGGCGGACGAGGAGGAGATCGAGGTGGGCACCCGCACGACGCTTTCGGTGCGGGTGTCGCCCTCCGACGCGGACGACGACCGGGTCAAGTGGGTGACCGATGATGACGACATCGTCGAGCTCTCCAACCTCACGTCCTCCTCCTGCAAGGTGGAGGGCCTGCGGGACGGCACCGCCACCGTCACCGCCATCGCGCGGGACGGCAGCGGGGTGCGCGGCTCGATCGACATCGTGGTGGGCACCGGAAAATATAAGCAGACCGGCAAGGACACGAGCAGTACCGCGCCCAAGAAGGGGGGCAAGGTCGAGGCGATCTCGATCGACGGGCCGTCGACCCTCTGCGTGGGGGACGGGCGCTCGGTCTACACCGGCACGGTGTCGCCCGCCAACGCGGAGGACCCCGGCATCAAGTGGTCGGTGACCGACCGCGACATCCTCGAGCTCTATAACACCGACGACGAGAACGTCGTCAAGGTGGAGGGCCTCAAGGCGGGCACCGCCTACCTCGTGGGCGAGCCCTACGACAAGAGTAAGGTCGTCAAGAAGTTCAAGATCACCGTCAAAAAATGAGCATGCACAGATATAACAAACCTTCGCGTGCATTTTGCGAAGGTTTGTTATGTTTTTTCTGTTGCATGGGCGGGCGGATGCTGGTATAATAGAACGAGTGATAAAAAATTATTATTTTCTGGGAGATTTGATAAAAAATTAACTCTTTCAAAATGTGCTGTGCGTTGGCGCGCGGCCTGAAATAGGAGTGAGCGTATGTACAAGATTGTCAAGAAGCGGGCGCTGAACGACACGGTGACGCTGATGGAGATCGAGGCCCCGCACATCGCCAAAAAGGCGAAGGCGGGCCAGTTCATCATCTTCCGCGTCGACGAGCGGGGGGAGCGGGTGCCGTTGACCATCGCGGACTATGACCGCGAAAAGGGCACCGTGACGATCATCTTCCAGATCGTCGGCGCGTCCACCAAGCTGCTGAACACCCTCGGGGAGGGCGACAGCCTGCTCGACTTCGTCGGGCCGCTCGGCCAGCCGACCCACGTGGGGCCGGAGGTCAAACGGGTGTGCGTGATCGGCGGCGGCGTGGGCACCGCGATTGCCTATCCGCAGGCCAAGGCGCTGCACGCGGCGGGGCTGGAGGTGGATATGATCGCGGGCTTCCGCTCGAAGGAGATCGTCATCCTCGAGGAGGAGATGAAGGCGGTCACCGACCATCTCTACCTCATGACCGACGACGGCAGCTACGGCGAAAAGGGGCTCGTCACCCAGAAGCTCGAGGAGCTCATCAAGGCGGGGAACCCGTACGACCTGGTCATCGCGATCGGGCCGGTGATCATGATGAAGTTCGTCGCCGCCACGACGAAGCCCTACGGCATCAGGACGCTCGTCTCCCTCAACCCGATCATGGTCGACGGTACCGGCATGTGCGGCGGCTGCCGCGTCAGGGTCGGCGGCCAGACGAAATTCGCCTGCGTGGACGGCCCGGACTTCGACGGCCACGAGGTCGATTTCGACGAGCTGATGAAACGCAACAGCTTTTACAAGGAGCGCGAGATGGCCGACCGGGAGGACCCGGCGCACATCTGCCGCCTGACGGGAGGGAAACGCCATGCCTAACATGTCCTTAAAGAAGAACCCCATGCCGGAGCAGGCCCCCGACGTGCGCAACAAGAACTTTGAAGAGGTCGCGCTCGGCTATACCGCCGAGATGGCGGTGGACGAGGCGAAGCGCTGCCTCCATTGCAAAAACCGGCCGTGCGTTACGGGCTGCCCGGTCAACGTACGGATTCCGGAGTTCATCGCGAGGGTGGCGGAGGGGGATTTTGCCGGCGCTTACCGGGAGATCGCCCTGACCAATTCACTGCCCGCCGTCTGCGGGCGGGTGTGTCCGCAGGAGAACCAGTGCGAGGGCAAGTGCGTGCGCGGCATCAAGGGGGAACCGGTGGGCATCGGCCGCCTCGAGCGGTTCGTGGCCGACTGGTGGATGGAAAACGGCTCGGAGGAGCTTACCCGCCCCGCCTCCAACGGGCACCGGGTCGCGGTGGTCGGCGCCGGTCCGGCGGGCCTCACCTGCGCGGGCGACCTCGCCAGGATGGGATATGAGGTCACCGTCTTCGAGGCGCTCCAGACGGCGGGCGGCGTGCTCGTCTACGGCATCCCGCAGTTCCGCCTCCCCAAGGAGATCGTCGCCCGCGAGGTGGGCGCGCTTGAAAAGCTCGGCGTGGAGATGAAGCCCGATATGGTCATCGGCAAGGTCGACTCGGTCGACGAGCTCTTCGAGCAGGGCTACGAGGCGGTCTTTATCGGTTCTGGCGCGGGGCTCCCGAGCTTTATGAACATCCCCGGCGAAAACCTGCTGGGGGTCTATTCCGCCAACGAGTACCTCACCCGCATCAACCTTATGAAGGCCTACCGCGAGGGGTACGACACCCCGATCGCCAGGAGCCGCAGGGTCGCCGTCGTGGGCGGCGGCAACGTGGCGATGGACGCGGCCCGCTGCGCCAAGCGGATGGGCGCGGAAGAGGTGTATATCGTCTACCGCCGCAGCGAGGTCGAGCTCCCGGCGCGCGCCGAGGAGGTCCACCACGCCAAGGAGGAGGGGATCCTCTTCCAGCTCCTCCGGAATCCCGTGCAGATCCTCGGGGACGAAAACGGCCGCGTGAGGGCGATCGAGTGCGTCGAGATGGAGCTGGGCGAGCCGGACGCGTCGGGCCGCCGCCGTCCGATTGAAAAGCAGGGGAGCAACTTCACGATCGACGTGGACACGGTGATCATGGCGATCGGCACGAGCCCCAACCCGCTCATCCGGTCGACGACCACCGGGCTGGAGGCCAATAAAAAAGGCTGCCTCGTGGCGGACGAACGCGGCGCGACGACTAAGCCGGGCGTGTTCGCGGGCGGCGACGCGGTGACGGGCGCGGCCACGGTCATCCTCGCGATGGGTGCGGGCAAGACGGCCGCCCAGTCGATCGACGCATACATCCAATCGAAACAGCAGTAAAGCGTGAGCGGTTTGTCCGGTGGACAAACCGCTCATTTTTTTGCGCCCGCCCGCATAAACTTGTCTTAGAAGGACAGCAAAGGAGCGGGATGGCATCATGATCGACCAGAGGATACGCCGGTATCCGCCGCGCGCGGGGATGCGCAGGCGGCGGGAGAGGGACCCCTATCTCTTCACGGTGATCGTCCAGATTATCCTGTGCGCGGCGCTGCTGCTCGGTTGCCTGGGGCTGCGGAGGTTCCAGCCGGGGGCCGCGCGGGGAATGGCGGAGCTCTTTGACGGACTGCTGACCGCCGACCGGGTGGAGATCCCGAGCGGGACGGGGGTGGCGGCGGTCTCCGCGCGGGCGCGGGAAGCGGCGGATCACGCGGCGGACGCCGCCGCGCGGGTGCTGACCGAGCTGCTCACGCCGCCCGCCGCTCAGCCGCCGTCCCCGGACGCGTCCG